>NZ_JCBDGU010000023.1:0-19661 GCF_059834255.1 Vibrio sp. R11-SG3-ISO9 | reverse complement strand
AGGTGACTCGTTCTGCACTACAGTTCGCTGCATCAGTTGCTGGTCTAATGATCACAACAGAAGCGATGGTTACAGACCTACCACAAAAAGACGCTCCAGCCATGCCTGACATGGGTGGCATGGGCGGTATGGGTGGCATGGGCGGTATGATGTAATCACCGCGTTTTCCTTTCGAGGAAAGCCATACATAGCTTTAAAAACGGAGACTTCGGTCTCCGTTTTTTTGTGCCCTGGCATCGTCATTCCCTATAGCGAGTTACGAGCGTGATAGGGAATCTAGTTAATTGGGTAGGGCAGATTTTTAGATGTTGAGATTCCAGACACTTCGTTCCTCAGTTCTGGAATGACGTGAATGCTAAGTACATCGAACTCCCGTCATTCCCTATAGCGAGGGACGAGCGTAGTAGGGAATCTGGCTCTTATTCTTTTCGCATCCCGCCTCTCGAACCCTTCATCTGCTCCTATCTGCTCTATACTCAAAAAGACAGTTATGACATTGATTTAACATGGATGGCTGTTAGATAACGCAAAATAATGAGATAACTCTTTGATTGTTAGTTAACTTATCGTTCGGTAGTTGACTTCTCAATCGCGGATTCAGTCAGTGGAGACTCCCCAATGAAAAAACTACTTTCAGTACTTGCAGTATCAGCAGCGGTAATGGCTCCGGCGGCCTTTGCTTCATCGCCTGTGATGTTCTCAACAATCAATGGATTCAACGCACCAGATTCTGATACCGTTGGCGGTGTGCGTGTGGCGTTACTGCACGGTCAAGTAAACGATCTAAAAGGTCTCGACCTTGCGGTGATTGGTATGTCTGAAACTCAAACTACGACCGGTGTAAACCTTGGCTTCTTTGGTGCGTCTAAGGTGAACCAAGAGATGACAGGTGCATCTTTGGGCTTCTTTAACTGGAATGAAGGCCAGACAACCGGTGTTAACTTGGGTGCTGTGAACATTACCAATAATGTAAAAGGCGCTAACGTGAGTTTCGTAAACTACTCGAAAGGCGACACCTTGGTCGATGTGGGTGCAGCGAACTTGTCTGAGGTATCGACGGTGCAAGTAGGTATCTTCAACAAGACTAATAAGATTGAAGGCGTGCAAGTTGGTCTGATTAATTGTGCAGACAACGGCTTCTTCCCATGCTTCCCAATCGTTAATTTTGCTAAATAACGACTGAAATCAAAAGCTAAAACACTATGAGCACCTGAGCAGATTGGTTAGGTGTTCACTGCTTATTACCTCCTCCTCGCGGCTCTACGATTAATAAGCAACTTGTTTTGTATTTTTTATGTGTTCAGTACTGGACGATAGTGAACATTTCGGTACAATGTGCGGCAAAATTAAACACAAACTACCTTTGCTTTGATTAACTACCAAACTCTCGATTTTAAAAAGGCCCTGTTGGGTCTCACCGCTTTATTCTTATTAGTGTTAAGCCTATTACTTGTTGATTCAGCGGAAGAATCAGATGCTCTATATTGGATTGAAAATCAAAGGGTGAGCCAGTCTCTGGAAGAGCTCACGCAGATCATTAATGCGCTCGAATACAACATCACGGCCTTGTATCCGCTTCATGGTGACACCTACGCGTTCTCTCACACGCGAAAAATTGATGGTGAAACCTGTTACTTCTCGAGCGAGGAGCAGTCACAGCCGCGCTTTGACTTCATGTTTTCTGGCCCTATTGAGATGTGTGACCCGCGCTCACAGCTCAATGTGGAAGCGAGCAAGCGTTTGTTTATCGCGCCAACCATGGCTTACTTTGCGAATACTATCGATACTATCTCGGCGATTTACTTTATCTCTAAAGAGAAGTTCATCATCTCATCTCCCTCTGACTTCGCCAGTTATATTCAGGGTGATACCTTTGATTCGGTAGTGAATAGTCGTCCATATTGGATTAACACCATTCGATTCGGGTTAACGCAGAAGAAAGACCGAGTTGTCTACACAGGCCAATATGATGATTACCTAACGGGTAAAAAAGTAGTGACGCTAACCAAAGGCATCTATGTAAATGGCGAGTTTAAAGGCGTGTTGGGTGTCGATGGTTATGTCTCTAACTTGGTCTCCAATCCAAAGCATGGATACGAGATATCGAGCACGCTTGGCGTCAATAAGTACGGCTTTATGGATTTCACCCATTCACACCCACTGTATGTCGATGGATTACATACCCAGCTCTATCTCAACATCGAAGAGAAGAAGCGTGAGCATATACTGCATGTGTTGGAGATGGACCGTCTGCAACTCTCTTTGCTATTGGGTTTGTTCATTACTTCAGTACTGGTTTTATGGCGCATTTGTATTAAGCAGGAGCATCAACGCTTGAACGAACTGGCGATGCGAGATCCTATGACGGGGCTGCTTAACCGCCGCGGCTTTGAGGCAAGATTAATGGCTCAAGACGAAGAGCCTATCATTGGTATTGGCGTGTTTGATATTGATGACTTTAAAGCGGTCAATGACAAATATGGGCACAAGGTGGGTGATGAGGTGATCTGCCATGTGGCACACCTAATGACGAGTAGTGTTCGTCAACGAGACATAGTGGCACGCTTTGGTGGTGAGGAGTTTGTTGTGGCGATCACCGGTGAGTCTTCGGAACTGCTGACATCGATCTTCGAGCGAATCCAGAATGATATTAGTCTGCAAGGTTACCGCTGCAATGATGGCGACCGAATCAGTGTGTCTGTATCTGGCGGGGCGACGCTTTACTCGTTATACAAGTTCGATAGCTTAGCGCACTTATGGCAGAACCAGAGTATTCGCGCTTCGGATGAGCAGCTTTATCAAGCTAAGATTTCTGGTAAGAACCAAGTCTGTATTCAGGTTTTCTAAGTAAGACTACAAACAAAGCAATTGATACAACAAAGCCTAATTATCATTCATTGGGCTTTGTATTATTGGTGTGAACCTAAGACTTATTGATTCGGCCTTTACGCATCCACTTCTGGTGCACGCCTCGGCGTAGACTCTGGAAGCTGTTTTCCACTTTATCCACACCGAGTAAAATCACAATCGCTAATACCGTGATGATGACTGACTGGCTAAGATGTCCAAGAGCTATCATCATTCCTAAGGCAGCCAATACCCAGATAATCGCGGCGGAGGTGACGCCATGAATCTTGCCATCTAGCGTCATCATTACTCCAGCACCCAAAAAGCCGACGCCAGTAATGATCTGGCCTAACACACGCGCTTGGTCGAGCGTATTTGGCGACAGGCTTATCGCCATAGTCAGGAAGAAATAAGTACCGCTGATGATTAAAATTGAGGTGCGAATCCCAACCGGCTTACCGCGTGTTTGACGCTCGATACCGATTAAGGAGCCGCACAACATGCATACGGCCAGAGCTGCCCAGCTGAAAGGGGCAAGGTTGAGAAATTGTTCGATGGTTTGTGACATATCACCCCTCCTAAAAATTTAGAATAGAGCCGAGTATGCTGATAATAGACCGGACGATCGAACAAAAAGTTTTTGTCTAGACGATTAATCTGTATAGATAATGATTAACAACCGCTGGTGGTTAGTTCAAAGGTTGGTTGTGCTGATGATGTAGCTTCGGTGTATTCAAGGTAGCATTGTTGACCTGACTGCTTCTTTGTCTTCGTCATAAAGCGAATCCACGGTATCTGGCGAGAGGTGTTGTGAAAATACCAATCGGCAGGATCATCGGAGTTGAAAATGGAGTCAGCAAATGTCGCCTCAATCAGGTGGCTCCAAGCATTTGCTGAATCTGCAGCAGGGTAGCCATATACAAGTTGCACTTTGTCACCTTCAATAGTGATCTCTGCAGCGCTGAGTTTTTCTAGACCTTGTTGAACTGCAATAGGGTAAACCATGTCGGCAGCCCCTTGCATTCCGCCTCGCAAACCTTGAAGGGAAGAAATACGAGCGTCACCTTGTAGATTTAAGAACTTATTCGCCGCTGTCACCGAAATAGTACCTAAGATGACAATCACCACTACTAGCTCAATGATGGTAAAACCTTGATTACGTGTGGTGCTGTTCGAATACATCTTCATTTCGGTAACGCCTTATTCTAAGTGGAGGTCGAGTGGTGTTTTGCTGCTGCGGCCGCCTATCTCTCGGGTAAGCTTAGGCACAAGGTACCCGGACACTTCTGCCATCAAGCCCTGTATGTGCTGTTTTGCTTCTTCGTCCGAGATATAAAAATGGGCCGCGCCCTGTACCTTATCAAGTACATGCATATAGTAGGGTAAAACCCCAGCATCGAATAGACTTTCGCTTAGATTTTTCAAAGAGTTAACACAATTGTTCACGCCTTTCAGCATAACGCCTTGGTTAAGCAGGATCACGCCACTGCGTCTGAGCTTCGATAATGCGAGTTTTAACTCATCGTTGATCTCATTGGCGTGATTAATATGGTTCACTAGCACTACATTAAGGCGAGTCGAACTTAATATTTGGCACAGTTCGTCAGTAATACGTGCAGGAATCACCACAGGTAGACGGCTGTGGATGCGAACCGTCTTGATGTGCGGAATAGATTCAATCGCGTTAACTAGCCACTTCAATTCACTGTCTTTGGCCATTAACGGATCGCCACCAGAAAGCAGCACTTCATTAATCTCTGGATGCTGAGCCACATATTCAAGACTTGTCTGCCAAACCGATTTAGAGCCCTTGTTGTCTTGATAAGGGAAGTGGCGGCGAAAGCAGTAACGACAGTTCACTGCACAGCCACCTTTCACAATCATCAAAGCACGGTTTTTGTATTTGTGTAGCAGCCCTGGGATCGCGTTGTCTTGCTCCTCTAATGGATCTGCAGAGTAGCCTTCATGAACTTCGAACTCTTCGCTTAATGGCAAAACCTGACGTAATAGCGGGTCATGCGGGTTGCCTTTTTCCATTCGCTCGACAAAGCTTAACGGTACTCGCAACGCAAATAGGTTGCGTGCGGCAAAGCCTGCTTGCCATGGTGTTGGGTCTATTTCCAATGCTTCAAGGAGTTTTGTCGGGTCTGAGATCGCATTCGATAGCTGTTTGAGCCAGTTTTGCTCAACAGATTCGACTTTTCGGGTTATGATATGCGGCATTGAAATCAACTCAAAGATGTGTAAGAGGAAATCATGGCGTCAGTAAGCACCAATGAATTCAAAGGCGGTTTAAAATTCATGATGGATAACGAGCCTTGCTCAATTATCGAAAATGAATACGTTAAGCCAGGTAAAGGCCAAGCGTTTAACCGTGTTAAACTTCGTAAACTGCTGTCAGGCAAAGTGTTAGAGAAAACATTCAAGTCAGGCGATACAGTAGAACTAGCAGACGTTGTAGACGTTGATCTAGGTTACCTGTACTCAGATGGCGAGTTTTTCCACTTCATGAACAACGAGACATTCGAGCAAATCGCTGCAGATGCGAAAGCAGTTGGCGAAACAGCTAAATGGCTAGTTGAAAACGACGTATGTACTCTAACGTTGTGGAATGATAACCCTATCACAGTAACTCCGCCAAACTTTGTTGAAATCGAAGTTACGGATACAGATCCTGGCCTGAAGGGTGATACTCAAGGTACTGGTGGTAAACCAGCAACTCTAGCAACAGGCGCGGTAGTTCGTGTACCTCTATTCATCGCTATCGGTGAAGTTGTTAAAGTAGATACTCGTACTGGCGAATACGTTGGTCGTGTGAAGTAATTTACTTCAACTGTTTGATGAAAGGTCGCTTAGGCGGCCTTTTTTATTGCCTGCTGTTTTCTAGTTTTCTGACTTCCCCCGATAGAGACCTATCCCGCAAAATTAGCACAAATACGTATCATTCGTAAAAATCTTATAAATTTGATGAATCTTTCGATTATTCCTTAATGTAACAATTTGATACATTAGTCCCTGTTGTCAGTGAGTTGCATATCACTTTGATTTTTATCGATTTAACTCAATGACAATCCAATAAGGAGAATAAAATGGAAAGCAGAGGCTTAGGACAGGGTTTGAAAGTAGAAGAAAGACGTCAGCTACTACACAAAGGACTCAAAGCAGCAGTATTTGGTATTCCGCTGCTCGCATTAGGCTTAACAATTAATAGCTCAGTACTGATGACCGATGCTGGTTACAGCTATGTGCACCAAAACAACATTACTGGTGAACTCGATGTATTCACAGAACCAGGCATTCACTTTCGTATGCCGTTTCTGTCTAAGATCACCAAGTATGACCAAGTCATCACCGTGTCTTTCGGCAACAGCAAGGGTGAAGATTTCTATCAGAGATTAGATCCGGTACAGGTGCGTTTTGCTGATACCTATATCGGGCAGATCCCAGTGACGTTCCGCTTCAAGCTGAGTAACGATCCACAAGCTGTCGAAAAGATGCATAAAGAGTTTCGTAACAACAGCAACTTGATTGATGCCTTGCTGGTGAAGAATGCGCGCAACGTGACTGTGATTACTGCAACCCAGTACACAGGTGAGGAGTTCTTCCAAGGTGGTTTAAACCAGTTTAAGTCCAAACTGGGTGACCAACTGCGTGAAGGTATCTACCTGACCGAGCGTCGCCAAGTTGAAGTGGAAGAGTTAGAGCTAGCACCTGTTGGGGCCAATCAGTCAAACTCGAACCAGCTACAGCGAACCAATCAGTTGGTGTGGAAGACAGTCCCTGTCGTAGACAATACTGGTCAGCCAATTCGTCAGGATAACCCTCTGCAGCAATATGGTATCCAAGTAACACAGGTGACGATTGGCGACCCTCAACCTGAGAAGCAACTAGATCAGCTATTGGCGGACAAGAAGCGTCTCGTTGCAGACCGAATCCGCGCTATTCAGGAGCAAGAGACGTCAAAAGCGCAAGCTGAGACAGAGCAATTGCGCAAAGAGATTCAACGAACTCGTGAAGTTCAAGATGCTCAGCGTAGCAAAGAACTTGCAATCATCGCGCAGCAAAAAGAGGTTGAAGTTGCACGTCAGATTGCTGAACGTGAAATCGTAGAGGTCGAGAAAACTAAGCGACTGGCTGAGGTTGAGAAAGAGAAAGAGCTCGCGACAGCAGAAGCGAACCTAGCGATTCAGAAAGCTAATGCGCTGTCTGCCGAATTTGAAGCGAAAGCGATTCTTGAAAAAGGTCGAGCAGAAGCCGAAGTACTGAAAGCGAAATATGCAGCACTTGGTGCTAACCGCGAAGTGTACCTCGCTGAGTTAAATCGCGATGTGGCAAACTCGTTGTACAATAATCTGCAGAACTTCCAAGTGCAGATGCCGCAAAACTACATCGGTGGCGGTGAAGAGACTGGCTTGAAAACTAACCTTGATGTGATTACTGGCTTCGGTGCATTAGGCTTAATGGACCAAACCAAGAAGGTTACACAGCAATAAGATCATGGGTAGTCAAAAGCTCTAATTACCCAGTGATTTAGAAAAGCAAAGAGGCAGATACCTAGGTACTTGCCTCTTTTTTTTGAATCGAACATTATCAAAACATGCGACTCTTACCCGCCAAATGACATTGCTGTTTTATTTCTTATTCGTCAAGAAGTAGGTCTCTAAGTATGTGTTAAGTGGCGCAAAAGCTGGGTTTGCCCACGAGATAAACATATCATTCGCACTACCATCTAGAGTGCCAGAACCGACTTGGCCGATGGCTTTGAATTTACTGTCTTTTGAGCCATATAGTTCACCACCACCTTCGCTGATTGCAGGGTTTACTTTGTATTCGTACATCAATCCAAGTAGTGCGCCAGGGTTCATGTTAACGCCGCTAATCGCATGGATGTCATCAACCTTACCGTTTGGTGCAGGATCTTCGCCATCCTCTGTTGCACACGGCGTATCTGTACCCAATGCTCGCTCAGAGGCGATTAGAGGAAGCTGACCGTTTCCGTACGGGCATTCATCGAAGCGAAGTGCTTCTGCGTTAATGACTTTAGCTGCAGCATCTTGGTCGACAAGTAATTGTTTGAAATTTGAGTAAGCTGTTTCTAAACCTTGGCCAAGGTGATGGCTTTTGTTGTCATCGACATAGTAGTCAAACAGCTGCATTAGCTTTTGATAAGTGGTTGCACGCTGTGTCTCATCGACTCCTTCAATGTTCGTGTAAACCAGCTCAACACCATCCGCGATTTTCTTATCTTGGCTAAGTGTAACAACGAATTTTGCCTCTGGGCTCTCTTCGGTCGGTTCACTCTCCATAATGCCAATCACTAGCGTCTTTTGATTAAGTTGCTGTTTAACGGCTTCGCTTGCCCAGTTGGTGTAGTTCGTGGCTTGTGTGATGACACGTTGATGATGTTCATCAGTGATTGTCGAGCCAACTTTTAGCACATAGATGCCTTTCTCAAATGCACAGTGAGGAACTTCCGCTGCAGTAGAGCAGTTATCAATCGATGAAAACACCTTTACGGTCGTTGTCGGAGTCGTAGGTGGTGGTGTTGGAGTCGTGGGTGTTGTAGGTGTCGTATTGCTGTCTGATGAGCTGTTACAGCCTGTGAGAGCAAGGGGCAAGAGTGCTAGGAGTAACTGTTTCATGATATCTGCTTCTGGAATTAATTAATGGTGTTCAATTGTTCTTGTTTATCTATTGATAACGATATCATTTAGGCCAATTTCAGGATGTAAGGTGGCGTAAGTAATGTAAGCGAAAGGGATAGATTCGAGTAAGCGAGGTATGAGATTCGAAGAACAGGAAGGGCAGATGCGAGTATACGAGATGCGGGGTTCGCAGAACTGAATAGAGCCAGAGATAAGATAAAGAATAAAAAAGCAGAACAAGATAACCCTGTTCTGCTTTTAGTCTTTCGCTCTTTAGCTTTTCGCATCTCGATTACTCGAAACCCGCATCTGCTCTTAAGCTCTTCGCAACTCGATTACCCGAAACTCGAATCCGCTTTCAATTAAGCTCTTCGCATCTCGATTACTCGAATCCCGTATCTGCTCTTAAATCATAAACACAAAGATCACAGCCAATGCGCTGATTAGGCCTGCAAATGCGTAACACGCAACTTTACCAGCAACACCTGTGTGGAACTTAAGGTCGTGCATGCCGTGGTGAACACGGTGCATTGCGTGCCACATAGGTAGAGCTAGTGTACCAATCACAAACAGGCCACCAATGATGCTGGTAGCGAAGCCTGAAACACGCTCATAGCTCATCGCTTCTGCATCGATAATGCCCATTGGTACTAAGATGCCGAGTACTAGGATCGTGATTGGCGTGATCATCGCAAACCAAGTACCGCCAGCGCCAAATAGGCCCCACCAGATTGGCTCGTCAGAACGTTTAGGAGCGCGATTTACTTTGTAACTTGGGTTCATAATTTAGCTCCTTAAACCACAACAAGAACGATGAGTGAAATAAAGGCGACTGCTGCCCATTGGCCAAGAACGATAAGCTTTTTATCGAGCAGTTTACCCTTGATACGAATCGGCATTACCTGAGGCATCATGCTAAAAAAGGTTTGAGCATGAAGCAGGCTGCCCAGTAGCGCGATAATATTAATGCCGACAACCAGTGGGTTTGCCATGAAGTCTAGCCAGGTTTGCCAGGATTCAGGCCCTTTCACAAGTGCACCCAAGCCAAAGGTTAAGAACACAGTGAACAGCACCAGCGGCAGTACCGTTGCTTCGCGTAGCATGTAGAAGCGGTAGAACGGATGGTTGCTCCACCACGTTCGATTCATCTCACGAACATAAGGTTTACGGTTGCTCATCTTATGCCTCCTGTGCTGTTTTCTTTGGTGTGCCGTCTGGCTTGAACATAGAGATCACGAAGTCCATAGAAGACTCAACTTTGCCTTGGTTTACTGCCGCTGCTGGGTCGACTTTCTTCGGACAAACTTCAGAACAGTAACCAACAAACGTACAGCCCCAAGCGCCGTTTTCACCATTGATAAGCTTCATACGCTCATCTTTACCGTTGTCACGGCTATCTAGGTTGTAACGGTGAGCAAGAGTCAGTGCCGCAGGGCCAATGAACTCTGGATTTAGACCGAACTGAGGACACGCTGCGTAGCAAAGACCACAGTTGATACAACCAGCGAACTGTTTGTATTTCGCCATCTGCTCTGGTGTTTGCAGGTTAGTACCGTCTTCTGGCTTGCGGTCATTACCAATGATGTAAGGCTTAATCGCTTCTAGGCGCTCGATGAACGGCGTCATGTCGACAATCAAATCTTTCTCGATTGGGAAGTTAGCCAATGGTTCGATAGTCAGGCCGTTCGGGTAGTCACGTAAGAAGCTCTTACACGCTAGCTTTGGCACGCCATCGACCATCAGGCCACAAGAACCACAGATCGCCATACGACAAGACCAACGATAAGAGAGGTCTTTGTCTAGGTTATCTTTGATGTAGCCAATCGCATCAAGAACCGACATGGTCTCATCAAAAGGCACCTCGAAAGTCTGCATGTAAGGTTCTGCATCTTTCTCAGGGTCGTAGCGCAGAATGTCTACTTTTTGGATACGATTCGCTGACATTACGCTTTCTCCTCTTCACGGTTCTCATCTTGAGCTGCTTTTTCAGCCGCTGCCGCTTTTTCTGCTGCTTCACCATACAGACGCGCTTTCGGTTGAGACTTGGTGATCTTAACGTCGCTATAGTCGATGGTTGGTGCGGCATCTTCATTGAAGAAAGACAGAGAGTGTTTTAGGAAGTTCACGTCATCACGCTCAGTGCAGTTGTCGTCTAGACGTTGGTGTGCACCGCGAGACTCTTTACGTAGGATTGCTGAGTGAACCATCGCTTCCGCAACCTCTAGGCCGTAGCCCACTTCGATAGCGTAAAGTAGGTCAGTGTTGAACACCTTACCTTTGTCTTTAATGCTGATCTTCTTGTAGCGCTGCTTAAGCTCTGTGATTTTATCGATGGTTGCTTGCATCAGGTCTTCTTGACGGTAGATACCACAGCCAGCTTCCATGGTGTGACCCATTTCAGTACGGATATCTGCCCAGTTCTCATCGCCTTCTTGGTTCATCAGTGCTGCGATACGATCTTCGACCGCTTTCACTTGCTTAGCGATAGACTCTTCATTCCAGCCTTTGAACTCCGCTGCGCGTTTCACTGCGTGCTCACCAGCAACACGGCCAAATACTACGAACTCAGCCAGAGAGTTAGAACCTAAACGGTTTGCACCGTGAAGACCAACAGACGCACATTCACCAACTGCGAATAGACCCTTAATGCGAGTTTCACAGCTACCGTTGGTTTCAATACCACCCATGGTGTAGTGAACGGTAGGGCGAATTGGGATTGGCTCTTTTGCAGGATCAACGTTCACGTAAGCTTTTGCTAGCTCACAGATAAACGGTAGACGCTCTTGCAGGTACTCTTCACCAAGGTGGCGAAGGTCAAGGTGTACTACATCACCAAGCGGGTGCTTGATGGTGTTGCCTTTTTGCTGCTCATGCCAGAATGCTTGGGAAACTTTGTCACGTGGACCAAGCTCCATGTATTTGTTTTTCGGCTCGCCTACTGGTGTTTCAGGGCCCATGCCGTAATCTTGAAGGTAACGGTAGCCGTTCTTGTTGACGATGATACCGCCTTCACCACGACAACCTTCGGTCATCAAGATGCCAGTGCCCGGTAGGCCTGTTGGGTGGTATTGAACGAACTCCATATCGCGCAGTGGTACACCGTGGCGATAAGCCATTGCCATGCCGTCGCCAGTCACGATGCCGCCGTTGGTGTTACAGTGGTAAACACGACCTGCGCCACCGGTTGCTAGAACAACTGATTTCGCCTTGATGGTAACAAGCTCACCTTCAGACATGTGAATCGCGATAAGGCCTTGTACTTCGCCTTCTTCAACGATTAAATCCATCACAAAGTACTCGTCAAACCGCTTGATTTGGTCGTACTTAATCGAAGTCTGGAACAGTGTATGAAGCATGTGGAAGCCGGTTTTATCCGCTGCGAACCACGTTCTCTCTACTTTCATACCGCCAAAGCGACGTACGTTTACTTCACCATTTTCTTTACGACTCCATGGGCAGCCCCATTGCTCCATTTGGATCATTTCGCGAGTCGCGTTCTCAACAAAGTATTCAACAACATCCTGTTCACATAGCCAGTCGCCACCGCCAACCGTATCGTTGAAGTGGTTATCTAGGCTATCTTCGTCCTTGATTACTGCCGCTGAACCGCCTTCTGCCGCTACCGTGTGCGAACGCATTGGGTAAACTTTAGAAATCAGTGCTACTTCTAATTCAGGATTAGCTTCAGCCGCTGCAATAGCAGTACGAAGACCAGCGCCGCCTGCGCCGATGACTGCGATATCTGTGGTAATTGTCTTCACAGTTATCCTCCAGTGTGATGCGGAGTTTTCCGCTTGTTATTATAAAAAGCCGATTTAGGAAGTTCTAAATAGTAGGAACCATTTAGCGCCCCTAAGCCTTAAGTGGTAGGTTCAGTGTATGAGAGGACGTGATTTCAAAAATTGATTTATTTAGGGTTTTGCTTCGGTAATGCAAGCGAGAGCATAAACTTTATGGGATCTGTGACTGCAGTCACGGCAAGAATTTGTTGCGTGCTACAGATAAGAGAACATGTCGATAAATGCGGCGATATTGAGTGGTTTATTATTGATTTTGTTGATTATTATTCGCGTTAACCATCAATGTCAGTGTTATAAACTTTCTGATAACTCAGTATTAAGAAAAGATGATCTTTTGCTAAACAAACGGTATCTTTCGCACCAGTTATTTCAGTGAGTAATTCTAAAATCATGAACCAAGCCAACTGGCAGCCAGCTGCGCCGATTAAGCAGTTGAAACAACGTGCTTTATTGATTCGTCAGATCCGTGACTTCTTTTTTGAGCGTGATGTGATGGAGGTTGATACTCCAGCCATGAGCCACGCCACGGTCACCGATGTGCACCTGCACACCTTCAAAACCGAGTTTGTTGGACCTGGGTATGCTGGTGGGCAAAAGCTATTTTTCATGACTAGCCCTGAATTTCACATGAAACGTCTTTTAGCGTCAGGCAGTGGATGTATTTATCAGATTGCCAAAGCCTTTCGCAATGAAGAGAACGGCCGCTACCACAACCCTGAATTTATGATGTTGGAGTGGTACCGCGTTGGTTTTGACCATCATAAGCTGATGGATGAGATGGATGATCTGCTGCAGTTGGTTCTGAAATCGGACAAGGCTGAGCGTATGACTTACCAAAACGCGTTTCTTAATGTGCTCGGGGTGTGTCCATTAGAAGGTTCGATGGAAGAGCTAAAAGTATGTGCTGGTAGCTTAGGGCTAAGCGATATTGCTGATCTTGAAGAAGATAGAGACACCTTGCTGCAACTACTATTCAGCATCGGTGTGGAGCCTAAAATTGGCCAAACGGTACCTGCATTCGTATATGACTTCCCAGCTTCGCAAGCGGCACTCGCTAAGATTAACCCGCAAGACAATCGCGTCGCTGATCGCTTCGAGGTTTACTTTAAAGGCATTGAGCTGGCTAACGGGTTCCACGAGTTAGATAACCCGCAAGAGCAACTGCAACGCTTTGAGGAAGATAATCAAAAACGCATTGAGATGGGGCTAGAGCCACAACCTATCGATCATCATCTCATTGAAGCACTGAAAGCGGGCCTACCAAGCTGTGCAGGTGTGGCATTAGGTATTGACCGATTAATCATGCTCGCTATGGGACACGATCATATCGATGAAGTGACGGCATTTCCTTTCCCGAGATCTTAACGCTTGCTTTCTTGAGTCAGCTAACTCTGGTAACGTCAGATTAGCTGACTAATATTCCCGTTCCTACTACCGCGACAATCGCGCCTATCCATGCGTAAGCATTTGGTCTCTGTTTGGTATAAATCCATAAAATCGGCAGCAGCATAATCGGCGTTGTCGATGATAGCAGGGCCACCATACCGACGTTCCCTTCTTGCAGTGCATAGAGAATTAACGTCATACCAACTGCCATCGCAAGAAATCCGTTAATTGCGGTAATGAACAGGATATTACCGTTAATTGGATTTACGGCGCGTGATAGCTTAGCCCCCGTCAGTCTAAAAAGTGAATGAGCAATAAAGGCGGTAATCATACGAATCGCTGAGGCGGCGACTGGGTCGATGTTGGTTTGCATAACTGGCTTAGCGATGATGCCACCGAGAGCTTGGCAAATCGCGGCAGTTAGTCCGAGCGCGACACCAATCCAAACCGTGCCTTTGATGGCTTCAAGTTGGTTGTTTGCTTGCCCTTTACGACCAAAGAAAATAGCGGTGAGCACGCCACTAAATACCAGTGCAGAGCCGATGAGTTCTAAGCTAGTCATGCTTTCACTAAACAAGAAGTAGCCAAGAATGGCTGAGAAAACGGCGTGACAAGAGAACAGTAGGCCAGCTTGGCGTGGCCCCATTCGGTTCAAACAGGCAAATAGGGCAGTATCACCAATGAAGATACCAATTAAGCCTGACAACATCATAGGTGTGATTAAATCGGATTCTACCGTTGTCCAGCCTCCGGTTAGCCATGCCATAGATGAGAGCATGATGGCTGTGCAGCCCATACGCCAACGACTATAGGCAAACGAGCCTAAATGTTGAGCCGGCTTTACCGACATCAAACTGGCAATCGCCCACAAAAAAGCCGCCGCTAAGGCCAACCATTCAAATCCCATTGCTCACATCCATGTAAAAAAGCGAAGAGAGTTAATATGCCCCAAAGCGTTGAGTTCGCAAAGGGTTTGATTAACCAAGCTCCAAAATAATACAGATTGGAATTGAGGAAGCTCTTATAGGCGGAGAAAGGTGTCACAGCTCAATTGGATATTGAGCTGTGACGAGTTTGGATAAGAGAGGGATTTAAACGAATAAGAACATTGCCAGATAGACAATCGCCAGACCAACGACACCTAAGATAACGCCCATTTTCGCCATGTCTTTGCTCTCGATAAGACCGGTCGAGTAGGCGAGTGAGTTTGGTGGTGTGGATACAGGTAAAATCATGCCGAGTGATGCTGAGAAGGCGACCACAACTAGCAAACCTTGTAATCCACCAATTGCAGCCAAGCTTTCCATAGATGCGCCAATGGCTGCGGCGATCGGCATTAGCAAGTTAGCGGTCGCGGTATTGGACATGAAGTTGGCCATTAGCCAGCAGACGATAGACAGTGTTAGTACTACAGCTGCCGGGGAGAGTGATTCATAGTCAATCGCGTGTGCCAGTGCCGCCGCAAGTCCGGTTTTATCTAGGCCAATACCAATCGCGATACCGCCGGCTACCAACCACAATACGTCCCAGTTAATCAGTTTGAGCTCTTCTTTGCCCATGATGCCGGTTAAGGTAAAAACTGCCAGTGGAATGATCGACACCACATAGGTGTTCATCCCGTGCAGCTTAGTCGTCATCCACAATAGAATCGTTGCAGCAAAGGTGACGTAAACCACAATCGCACGCCAACTCTTTTTAAATTGTCCATCGAGTCTTAACACCATGTTCTTCTGCTGAGACGGGAAGAACTTCTGTAGCAAAACCCAGGCAATCGTTAGCTGAATGATTACAAAGGGTAGGCCCATCATCATCCAACTTAAGAAGTCGATGGTGTTCTCTCCGGTCAGATACTGCAGTGCGATTGCATTCGGTGGTGTACCTATTGGAGTCGCGATACCACCAGTATTAGCCGCGATTGGAATACACAGTACCAAGGCTTTAATGCCTAAGTCTCCCTTGGGCGCTGACGCGACAATTGGACCAAGTAGGGCGAGCATCATCACAGTGGTTGCTGTATTCGACATGAACATGGAAAACACAGCAGTAATCAGCATCAGGCCGAGCATGATGAAGCGAGGTTCTGTCCCAAACGGTTTTAGCAGAACGCGCGCTAAGTTGTTATCCAGTTCGTATTTCGAAGCCGCTATCGCCAACGCAAAACCACCCATAAACAGAATAATAATTGGTGACGAGAAGGCGCTGAAGATATCGGTGTATTTAATCAGCTCTCCTAAATCATGGCCTGCTGGTGGCTGCCTGAATAGGTGCAAACCTTTGTCCGATATCATGATTACTTCAAGAGTGATGATCAGGATCGAGGTGGCAAAAACCGGAACGGGTTCTAACACCCACAACAACGCAGCCAGTAAGAAAATGGCCAACAGACGATGTTGAATAAGGGTCAGATCGTCAATGGGAATGGAGTCGATAGGCATAAAAAGCACACCTAACGGAATTGCAAAGCAGATCAGCAGTTTAACGAGAACGCCAACATTGAGCTTAGGCATGTGATGGAAACCCTATGAAGAAAATATCTACAAATAGAGTAAGTTATCTGATTTTTTGATACTTAGGCGACGGTTATAAAATTGCAAAGTCGTTTAACTTTTCGGCAACTGTTTTGCTTTTGGTCAATATTTGTAAATCCGCTCTCATAACGAGTAGGTTGTCGATACAAAAAAGGTGAGCCATGAGCTCACCTTTCAAATATCAATTAGCAGTTGGCGCTTATTCTTGCTCAGCGTCCGGCTGCACTTTTTCTGCTTCTGCTTCTGCTGACGCGATATGTGCGTATGGAGTACCTAGGACCGTCTTCTCACCGTTTGCCATGCTCTCGTCGAACTTGATTGCGTCTTTAGCGAACAGGTTGATAACGGTTGAGCCTAGCTTGAAGCGGCCCATCTCTTCACCTTTCTTTAGGATAACCGCTTTGTCACCTTCAGCTGGGTAATCCCACTTGTAAACTGTGTTACCGCGCGGTGGAGTAATTGTGCCAGCCCAAATCTGCTCAATGCTGCCTACAATCGTTGCACCAACTAGAACTTGAGCCATTGGGCCAAATTCAGTATCGAAGATACACACTACACGCTCGTTACGAGCAAATAGGTTAGGAACATTTTCCGCAGTTAGTGGGTTCACTGAGAACAGATCACCTGGAACGTAGATCATTTGGCGCAGTGTACCGTCGCATGGCATGTGAACACGGTGGTAATCACTTGGTGATAGGTACAGAGTCGCGAATTCACCGTCTTTAAACTCTTCAGCAAGGTTTGCATCGCCACCTAATAGTTCACGAGCAGAGAAGTCATGACCTTTTGCTTGGATCAGTTTGCCATCTGTAATTGGGCCAAATTGGCTTACTCGCGCATCGGCAGGGTGCACAATCACAGATTCGCCTTCCGCGATTGGACGCATGCCTTCTTTAAGCTCACGTACGAAGAACTCGTTGAAGGTCTTGAAGTGTTTTGGATCGCTGTGAAGGGCTTCATCCATGTTCACTTTGTACTGCTTGATGAACCAGTTGATGATCGCTGTAGTTAAACCGCCCGCTTTAGCAGACGCTAGTTTACCGACTAAGCGAGTCAGTCCATGTTGTGGAATCCAGTACTGCAATCCAACTTTGATCTTATCCATTGTATTAATATTCCAATGTTGTGTATTTCTTCAATGAAAATCAGTTAATGACGCTTTAGGGCGCGAGATGTTACTCAATATCGCGCCAATTGTCAGCAAGTGCGCAAACTTTGGTTGCAACTGCTGAGAGTTATTCACAAAAATGGCCTTACAGATCAGCCTTCTTGTTTCTTGAGTACTGTCGGTTAGCTTTGTTTTCAACCATGCTCTCAATGATACGGTGGTAGTTCTCAAAGCGGATACGGCTGATCTTGCCATCCTCAACCGCTTCGCGAAGGATACAACCCGGGTCATCATTGTGTTTACAGTCGCGGAACTTACAACCACCAAGGTAAGGCTTGAACTCAACAAAGGCTTCGGTGATGGCTTCAGGCTCCAAGTGCCATAAACCAAATTCACGTACCCCCGGAGAATCAATCAAGTCACCGCCTGATGGGAAGTGGTATAGACGTGCTGCTGTTGTGGTGTGTTGGCCAAGGCCTGAGTTCTCTGACACCGCGCCTTCTTCGATATCAAGCGTTGGCATCAGCGCGTTAACTAGGCTGGATTTACCAACGCCCGATTGACCAACAAAGATGTTGATGCGGTTTGCCAGTTCAGCTTCTAGCTCAGCAATGCCGTAGCCGGTCTCTTTACTCACAAATAGAACCTTGTAGCCAATCTCTTCATAGATGGTTAGGGTCTGTTTGTATTCTGCGAGCTGTTCTTCGCTGAGCAGGTCAACTTTGTTTAATACAATCAGTGGCGCGATGCTCAATGTATCAGAGGCGATCAGGTAGCGGTCGATGATGTTCAGGGATAGCTCTGGTAGCACCGCAGACACAATCACCATTTGATCAACGTTAGCCGCGACAGGCTTCAGGCCGTCGTAGTAATCCGGGCGAGTTAGAATAGAAGTACGTGGCTCAACGGCCTCAACTACACCAGAGATGCCAGCCATCGATTCAAGACCGGCACGCCAGATCACTCGGTCGCCAGAGACCAAGCTTTCGATACCACGACGCAGGTTACAACGGTGGATCTCGCTAGTTTCTACGTCTTCAATATCAGCATGTTGACCAAATCGAGTAATTACTAGGCCACTCTTGGTGCCGCCGAGCATGCTCTCATCCCACTGGACCGAGTCTTCCTGCTTGAGTCGTTTCTTTTGGTTACTGCGTACGCGTCGCACTTGACCTTTGGTTAACTTTTTCTTTTTCGCCACAATTTTCTACTTAACACATCTAACTTGATGATAGGGAACTCGTCGTAACTGAGCTTGTTGCCATGAGATTAACGCGGCACAAAACCTAGTTTGAGTATACTTATTTGGGTATAGTACCTCTTTTACACGCAAACAAATAGGCAGCGCCATTATGTCCTTTAGCGATCAGAACCTAATATGGGTCGATCTAGAGATGACGGGACTTGATCCTGAAACTCATAAAATCATTGAAATTGCTACTATCGTCACCGATAGTGAGCTGAACATTCTTGCTGAAGGCCCAGTATTAGCTATCCATCAACCAGACAGTGAGCTGGATAAAATGGACGAGTGGTGTACGACAACACACACCGGCAGCGGCCTAGTGAAACGTGTGAAAGAGAGCACCGTGACGGAACAAGATGCGATTGCTCAAACGATCGAGTTTCTTGAAAAGTGGGTGCCGAAAGGTAAATCACCGATTTGTGGCAACAGTATTGGCCAAGATCGTCGTTTCTTGTACAAGCATATGCCTGAACTGGAAGAGTACTTTCACTACCGTTACATCGATGTGAGCACTTTGAAAGAGCTTACGCGTCGTTGGAAACCTGAAGTATTAGATGGCTTTACTAAATCTGGTAGTCACTTAGCCTTAGATGACATTCGTGAGTCGATTGCTGAACTTCAGTACTACCGCAAGACGATCATCAATATCTAATTGATTCAAAATAGTTGTTTTGAATTGATTATCTGGCTGCGAAATCAACATTTTTTTGAAATTCTGTGTGCTTTTTCAGCACTTGACGAAAAAGTTGCAGAATTTTGCATTAAGGACTTGCATCACAAAAAAATGCTCTTATAATTCGCAGCCCTGAACGGCGAAAGACGTTTTCAGAATGCGACACTAGCTCAGCTGGTAGAGCGCAACCTTGCCAA
This sequence comes from Vibrio sp. R11-SG3-ISO9, assembly GCF_059834255.1. NCBI lineage: Bacteria > Pseudomonadati > Pseudomonadota > Gammaproteobacteria > Vibrionales > Vibrionaceae > Vibrio > Vibrio sp. R11-SG3-ISO9. The sequence continues at coordinate 231 of NZ_JCBDGU010000023.1, read as the reverse complement.
GGTTGAGGTCACGAGTTCGAACCTCGTGTGTCGCTCCAATTTGTAGATTAACGTGAAAACGATAATCGAAAGGTGAAAGACCTTTCCGTGATGCGACACTAGCTCAGCTGGTAGAGCGCAACCTTGCCAAGGTTGAGGTCACGAGTTCGAACCTCGTGTGTCGCTCCAATTTGTAGATTAACGCGAAAGCGGTAATCGAAAGGTGAAAGACCTTTCCGTGATGCGACACTA
>NZ_JCBDGU010000022.1:0-16772 GCF_059834255.1 Vibrio sp. R11-SG3-ISO9 | reverse complement strand
CATATTTCAAACTCAAGGTTTATAGGTTACAAGAATTTCACTTTCTCTAAATTTGAAAATACAAAATTTTCCAATTGTGTTTTTGAAAATGTTAATAATTCAAATGTACCTAATAATTTCGACTCTGTAATATTTGATTCATGTCAAATGGGTGATTTAGATGTTGTCGTTGAAATGTCAAAAACTAGAATCAAAGAAAACAGAGCTTTAGTTGAAAAAGAGCTAAGAACATTCTTCACTTCTTTCTTTAATAGGGCTAGATTTATAGACCAAAAAAAGTCATATGTGAAGTTTTCTGATAAAGTAAAAGGCATTAATGTAAGTTTTTTTGAAAGTTTAATATCAAAAGGTGTTATAGAAGTTAAACTAGAAAAATCGGATGAAACATACTATCAAGTATGTTCATCATATCATGATAGTGTTTATACTCTTATTATGAATAATGCAGTTGATGAAAAGATGAGAAGCATTGTTGAGTCGCTAATTTAAATACAATGGAAACCACGAATTAATGCTCGTGGTTTCTATTCTAGACTATTTTGTTAGGCATAGGCGATATACCTTCTTACTATAATTTCTATTCGCGATATTTAACTTAGGCGCTTCATTTAGGCTGTCATTCGGCTTTTTATAACAATAGGTGCTTAAGGTCGCCGTCCAATGGAGACAAACATCTTAGTGGCTAAAAGAACAGTGAAAGTACTGCTTCAAAAGAAGTCAGTCTGACACTGGGGCGGCCGAGTTCCCCCCGAACTCGACCTGTTCCAGACGCGCAAGCAAAGGCGTTTGGATACTTTACAGTTGATAAATTAACCAATGTGCTATCACTGTGTAAATGGTTAATAGCTGCTGCTTCATTAGGTGTGTCGCATTTCAGTCTGTAACCGTTTTTGTTGGCAATCATTATTATGTTTGTCTATTTCTGCTCATCCGAATTCCCCATCCATTCCCTTCAAAACACAACGCTGCGCAGAAAATTAGAGAATAGCGTGCCAAATTAAACATTGCCTTTTTAATTAAAAATAGTGAATAAAACTAGCCAGTGAAGTGTGCTGAATTTTAAAGGTGCCCAACTTTTGAACTGGTTTTAATCACTGGTTTTTGAATTCAAGTTGGAATTAAGTTTTAAATTTATCTCTACAACAGAATAAATGGTTGTTTAAAGTTGATTTAACCAGATCTTCACGTATCATTTATGTAAACAAAAGGTTAAATAAAATAAGTAAAGTGGACATTCATTAAGGAGTCGATGATGTTACATGCTCACGAAAACACCCTACATATTACCCACCTCAGCAACCATGCCGTTGAAGAGTTGTCACCTTCGTTTGAAAAGCTACCAAGCACAGAACATGCTGATGGTAAGTTTCGTTTAAGAAGATACTCGGTAATTCGTTTTTGCGGTGGTCAGGTTGTGGAACAGGACAAGCACAACTTTGTTCAATCAGAAGACATTAATCACTTTCAAGGCGACGTAGTGCGCGAGTTTGAACCTGTTGAAGCCAACATTCTACAGAGTGAAGGCATGCAAGAGATGTGTGAACTCTTCATTGAGACGAATGGCCTGAAAGACGGTCAAGAGATCGAAATTCACCAAATTCGTATCTCGGCAATTTACGAAGAGACACAAGTAGCCCCTGAAGGCGTGCACCAAGATGGCTTTGACCACATCGCACTGATTGGTGTGAACCGTCATAACATTGTTGGCGGTGAGATCATGCTTTACCAAGATTCTCACGAAGCACCATTCTTTAGAAAAGTACTTGAAGATGGTGAAGTGGCAATGCTCGCAGACAGCAAGCTTTGGCACAATGCTCAACCTATCCGCACGATTGACCACGATGAAGTAGGTCATATGGATGTATTCGTACTAACAGCAAAGGATGAGCGTAATGTCCTTCACTCTTAATGAAGTTCGCCAGCAATTTAGCGCGTTAAGCCAATATCATAATGGCAAGCCTGTTACTTTTTTCGATGGGCCCGGTGGTTCGCAAGTCCCTGAAAATGTCCTAGCCTCAATGACTGAGTATCTTGGCCATTTTAATTCAAATCTAGGTGGACACTACTTTTCAAGCCAGAAAACAACAGGGCTAATGCAGCAGGCGAGAGAGTCAGTTCAAGCGTTATTGAACGCAGAATCTTCAGGCAACATCGTTTTTGGCGCCAACATGACTTCGTTGACGTTCCAATTGAGCCGAGCAATCAGCCGCGATTGGAACGAGGGCGACGAAATCATTGTTACAGCACTGGATCACTACTCTAACGTATCGAGCTGGCAACAAGCGGCAGAAGACAAAGGCGTTGTAGTACATCAAGTTCGTGTAGATGAATCAGACTGTAGCCTAGACATGGCGCACTTCGAATCTCTACTGAGTGATAAAACTCGACTGGTCGCAGTCACTTTTGCGTCGAATACCACAGGCTCGATTGTTGATGTAGAGAAAGTCGTAGAGCTAGCACACAGTAAAGGTGCGCAGGTTTACGTTGATGCGGTTCACTACGCACCTCATCACTTGATTGATGTACAGAAGCTAAATTGTGATTTCCTAGCGTGTTCTGCATACAAGTTCTTCGGGCCTCACGTTGGTATCGCGTATGTTGCTCCGCAATGGTTGCACACATTGAAGCCATACAAAGTTGAGCCTGCGACGAATGTTGGCCCTGGTCGTTTTGAAACCGGTACTCAGAGCTTTGAAGGTCTAGCCGGTGTGATTGCGGCGGTTGACTACCTTGCACAGTGTGGCGATCCGGCAGACGATCTCAGAACGCGTTTGGAGCAGAGTTACAAGTTGTACAATCGCCATGAGAGTCAACTGAGTGAGTACTTCTTGCAAAGGTTGAACGAGCTAAGCGGTGTTCGCCTTTACGGAAAAACAACCCATGACTCGAACTTGCGCACGCCGACGTTTGCTATCACGTTTGATGATCACTCACCAGAGTCGATAGCTAAAGCCCTAGGCGAGCACAATATTTGTGTTTGGAATGGCCACTTTTACGCACTTGGCTTAGTTAAGCAGCTAGGTATAGAAGAGACAGGTGTGGTTCGTATCGGCTGTATGCACTATAACTCAATTGAAGAGATCGACTTACTGTTCAATGTGTTGGAAGGCATTCTTCGTAAAGACTAATCCGGACTCACAATCAAACGAAAAGAGCGCACTGGAAATAGTGCGCTCTTTGTTTTTTTATCCTTTCGAATTGAGATTTTGAGCCATCGCTTTAGCCACTCGCTCAAAGGTTATGAGTTCATCACTATCAATACCTATCTTCATCTTCTCAAACATCTCGCTATCAACCTCAGTTAGCTGATCAACAATGGCTTTACCGCGCTCGGTGATAGCCAAACATTGACTGCGCTTGTCTTCGGGGTTGGGTTCTTTAACGATCAATTCTTGTTTAATTAGGGCACTGAGTAGGCGAGTCACTTGCGCCTTATCTCGGTCCAAAAAGTTCGCGATATCAACAGCAGTACACTGCGGCTTCTTGGTGATGATCTTTAATACACGCACGTGCATAGGTGCAATATCGAGATCCAACGACTCTATCTTTTCATGCACATTTCTTTTTACGGCATGTACCAATTTAAACAGGCTATCCAGTGATTTACCTTCAGACATAAAAACGCCCCAGTCAAACTAGTTGACATTATCAATCAAATTAAACTATAGTTGACATTATCAACTTAATTCAAAGCTAATTCAAGACTGGAGAAGAGAATGACTGTACAAGCTGTGATGAATGAATCAGTAATCGAGCCACAGAAAACGCCGCTTATCCAAAAAGTCTTGGTTATGTTGGGTATGGTTAGCCTGATGGGTGGCACGATCACCGGAACAATGACGTACCTTAACCTAGGTTTTACGGAGACTTTCTTTGCCGATTGGGCAACAAACTTTTTTACAGCGCTGGTTACAGTGATTCCAATGGGTTTCACCTTGATGGCGCTGTTAACCAAAGGTGCACAAAGACTACTTCCTAATATGGCAGCGAAAGCGAGAGACGCGCTGGTTGGCATCATTATGGCGCTAGTAATGGAATCGGGAATGGCGCTAACAAGTGCGTATCACAATGTGGGTTTGAGTAATCGCGCTGATTTTATAGAAGCATGGATGAATGGAGTACTGGGAGCGCTGCCTGTGGCGTTAGTGCTCATGATAACGGTATCGATGACGATTAAGCCGAAGGTGGAGAAGTTCCTAAAGAGCTAACCCAAATCATCGTCATTTCTTAACTTTATTAACGACCAACTTAATTGTATTAGAGGCCATAAAATGATTCCTACAATTCGCAAAGATAAACAGTACCGCATCACCATCGAAGAAGTCGGTACCGAACAAGCAAGAACGTTAGAGTTTGATTACCAAGACCGTGAAGACCTATTCAACGTTGTCGACAGTTTGAAAAAGGGCAGTGGGCTTGAACCTGAAACGGCAACGAAAGTGGCGGTAGCCCTTCGTCTGCTTGGCCCTGTGATGATGAAAGACCACAAGCATCCCCTGTTCTCGGATTTCATGCCGCACTTTAAAACGTTCATGCAGAATCTCAAAAGCACCGTTAAGCAGGCGTTTAAAGAAAAATAGTTGTGCTCTTGGTCTGCGATCTGATTGCCAGAGTCTATAGTAAGTAACACGAGTACCTTGTTTACTATTAACGATGAGGCTTCAATCGATAGCTTCATTCAGGGAGTTATTCATGAGCCAAGACCTTCAAGCCAATAAACAAAATGCGATCAATTTTTATGAGATGGCCTATAGAGGCAAGCCTAAAGAAGCGGTAGAGAAGTACGTCGGGGATGAATATATTCAACACAACCCGCTGGTGGGTAACGGACCACAGCCCTTCATCGATTACTTTGAGCGCATGCAGTCAGAGTACCCGAATAAAGACATCACTTTTGTTCGCGCGGTGGCTGAAGGTAACTTGGTCGCGCTGCATACTCATCAAACATGGCCGGATAATGTCGAGTATGTGACGATGGATTTCTTCCGTTTTGATGATAACGGTAAGATTGTTGAACATTGGGATGCACTTCAGGAGATCCCAGAAGGGACGGCGAATGGCAATACCATGTATTAGTGACCTGAAAATAGAAAACGCCCAGTGATTGTTGTCACTGGGCGTTTGTTTTTAGTTGGAATGTTACTCAGCAGACACTTCTACTTCGTAAGAGCCAAATTTACGAATGTTGATAACACCCGTATCAAGAATCAGATATTGGCCTTTAATCCCTTGCAGCACACCTGTCACTTCTGGGTTTTTGTCGAAGTTGTGTGACGTGATTTTCACAGGGTGTTGCTCAACTGGGTAGCTCAGTGGCGTGATGTTTTCATTAAGAACCTCAATGGCATCATCACCAAATTGAGCTTTGATCTCTTGGATCTTATCTTCCACAAGCGGCAACAACTCTTTCGCGCGTTCAACCAATTCGATGTCATCGCCATCGCCTTTTAGCAGGGTACGCCAGTTGGTTTTATCTGCGATGTGTTTCGCCAGTTCTACTTCAATCAGACCTGAGATCTGACGAGTCTTCACTTTCAAGATTGGTAGGCCTTGAGTGGCACCTTGGTCAATCCAGCGTGTTGGGATCTGCGTATGACGAGTAATACCCACTTTTAGACTCGAGGTATTTGATAGGTACACGAAGTGATCAACCATGCAGTTCTCTTCACCCCATTGCGGCTCGCGACAGGTTCCTTGGTCGTAGTGACAAGTCTCTGGCTTCATGATGCACATGTCGCAGCTTGCTAGCTTTTTCATACAAACAAAGCAGTGACCTTGAGAGTAGCTTTTCTTGGTTTTCTTACCGCAAGAACAGCAGAAGATGTTGCCTGTGTGGGTGAGGTTAATGGTTTTGCCGATCAGAGGATTCAACTCTACGAACTCTTCGCCGACCGGTAGACGATACGTAACCGTACCATCAAGAGAAGCACTCATTTTTTTGAGTGTTCCTTTCGCTAATAAAGACATGACATTACTCGTGCGTTTTTGATTATATTTTGCGATCTAGCCGTAGCCTTTGCCGCATTGATTATCCAGTCAGTATACCAAATAGAGGTGCGCTAGGTACGTAATATTGATGTTAGATAAAGCGTTCGAACTTTTCTTAAGCACCCTCTAAATTAGAGTATGATATTTTGAAAAGCCGTGCTATAACGTTTGCCGGCGAGATATGCGTGCTTGGCATAGACCGTAGAATGTTGTGAATAGAGCGCCAATAGTGCGCAGCAGATTGGAAACAAACCAGTGAAGTGGATACATAAGGTTGTCATATTTTTGGTTGTGGCGACTTTGGCGATTGTTCAGCTATATCAAGTAAGTGGTAATCGTGTCATTACGGCCATAACGCCTGACAAGTTTGAGTTTATTGCAACCAGTGACAAGGTTGATAATGGCGTCAGTACATCAGTCTTGAGTCTAAAAGATGATCACTATGTGTTGAACTGTGAGTTAATCGAGTCTGAATACCCTTGGCCTTATTGCGGGCTGTCGATCAAAATCAACTCTGATCCCACCATCGGGATCGACCTTTCCCAATATCATACTTTTCGAGTCAACATCGACTACCACACTAGCGAAGAGTCTAGTGGCCGATTAAGAACTTACCTTCGTAATTATAACCCTGCTTATTCAACGCCTGATGACGAGTATTCCTTTAAATACAATGGCATGGAATTTCAGCCTGGTGTTGATGGCGGCGTGATTGAAATCCCGATTGCAAACCTGCAAGTGATGACTTGGTGGCTTGCGGACAACGACATCGCGCTAGAGCACTCTGCGCCGGAATATTCAAACGTCAATTTGGTGGAATTCGCAACCGGGTCGGGTGCCAAACTCGGTAAGCATCAGATCGTTGTTAAGAGTATTGAATTTGAAGGCTCTTATTTCAGTGCAGAAAGCTTGTTTCTTATTCTGCTGTTTGTGTGGGTTGGAACAGGCACAGTATTTTTGTTGTCGGAACTACACAGCTCTCGCAAGCGAATGATGATTGCGGAAAAGCGTCATGCGCATCTAAAGAACGTGAACAAATCTCTTCGTGAACAGAACTTTGAATTCTCAGAGCTTGCCAATCGCGACGAGCTGACTGGGACACTGAATCGTCATGCTGTCCGTGATTGGCTTAAAGCCCAATCTCAAGACGTAAAGCAGGGCTATGGTGTGTTCAGCATGCTCTATTTCGATATCGACCATTTCAAGTCTGTGAACGATCAGTACGGCCACCAAATGGGCGACCACATTCTGCGTGAGTTTTCTATGGTAGTGGGGAGCTTAATCAGCTCAACCGACAAGCTGGTTCGATGGGGTGGCGAGGAGTTCATCGTTTTTTGTCCAGAAACGTCCATTGCAGAAGCTCAAGCCAAAGCCGAGAAAATTCGAACGATTGTGGGGCAACACTTATGGATTCATGGAGATCCTTTGACCTGCAGTATCGGCGTTGCTCAAATGAAACAGGAACGGATGACAGAAACCATTGCCAGAGCAGATGAGGCACTTTACCAAGCAAAGCATTCAGGCAGAAACCAAGTGGTGGTGAGTCAATAACGCTAGAGTTTTGGCTGGCTATTCAGCGGGGATATAACGAAGGGAATCAAAAAAAAGAGGTGGCGCGTGAGGCCACCAAAGGGAAAGTATGCCTGTGTTGTTGTTAGTAGGTGCCAGGCTATGATTACACTCTTGATTATTGAAACGGGCTGCTAGGGGGAATCGCAACCCGTTTGTGTGGAGCAGGAGTGTTGATTACCAGAAGATCCATGCGAACAGTGTTAGTGCCATAATACATACAATGTTAAGCACCATACCGATACGCATCATCTCTTTTTGTTTGATGTGACCAGAGCCGAATACGATAGCATTTGGTGGTGTCGCTACAGGCAGCATGAAGGCACATGATGCGGCTACTGCAATCAGCGCAGACAAGATAACTGGTGACATACCTAGTGCTTCAGCAATCGTTGCGAATACAGGAACCAGTAGCGCCGCACTTGCTGTGTTACTTGCGAACTCTGTTAGGAATACCACGAAAGCCACAACTGCTAAGATAGTCAGAAGCACGCCAGCCTGCTCTAGGAAACCACTTAGAGAGTGAGCTAAGAAAACGCTGGTGCCTGTCGCTTTAAGAATGTTACTCAGACAGATACCGCCACCAAATAGAATCAATACGCCCCAGTCAGTTGTTTTCTCAACGTCTTTCCACTCTACTGCGCGAGATGCGCCAAGCAGTACGATAGCGCCAATAGCAACTAAGCTATCGAATTTCGAGAAGCCACCGATCATTGCGTTGATTGGTTTACCGAAAATCCACAGAGTCACAGTTAGCAAGAAGATCGACAGTGTGATTTTTTTGCTGTTGGTCCACTCAACTGGTTTATGATCTAGTTCGAAAGTGTGGTTCAGTTTTGGCTTAGTCATCGCATATAGGATAACCATCGCAACTGGTAGAAGAATAAGAGAGATAGGAAGACCTAGCGCCATCCACTCTGTAAAGCTCAAGCCAACTTCTGCCGCTGCGATTGCGTTCGGTGGGCTACCGACTAGCGTTGCGATACCACCAATTGAAGCACAGTAAGCGATACCGAGTAGAACGAATACATAAGTATTGCGGTCTTCACGTTGGTCGACTTTGTTCATCACACCTAAAACCAAAGGCAGCATCATTGCTGTAGTCGCAGTGTTTGAAATCCACATTGATAGACCTGCACTCACACCGAATAGCATGAAGATCGCAACCGACATTTTACCTTTCGCAATCAGAAGTACTTTATCGGCGATCGCTTTGTCGAGCTCTTGCTTGTTCAATGCCGCTGCTAATGCAAACCCACCTAGGAAAAGAAAGATAATTGGGTTGGAGAAGTTTGCTAGTGCCGCAGGGGTATTAAAGACACCAAATACAACAGCGAGTAACGGTACAAGTAGTGCCGTGATGCTAACGTGAATCGCCTCTGTAAGCCAAAGTACGGCAACAAAGATCAAGATACTCAGACCAGTGTTGACCTGCGATTCGAAAGGCAGGGTATTAATCAAGGTCGCAAACAACAAGAAATTTCCGATAAGGATCATGCTGTTGCGGGTGAACAACCAGTGTTTCAGTGTAGTAACAAGTGCCGTCATAGGGCGCTCCTTTTGTTTCACCTCTGTTATTAGGTGCGCCTATTTTTTATGTGGCGCTTATTGTGTTCGAGGTGTTTGACTTGATGTAGGGTCAGACTTTGTTGACAGAATGTTACTCAAGTTAATAAAGGAGTGTTGGTGTGTTTTGTTCTTGGTGTAGCAAAGTGTGAGGCGACAAATCGAAAATGTGTAGATTTCTACACATCGGTTTGTGGATTACTGTTTTCAGGGGTTGCGCTAGGTTGAATCGGCTCTTTAGGACCTAAAAATTTCGGTGCGGTATCTATGATGTAGAGGTCTAAAAATGCTTTGGTTCGTGCAAACACTTCACGCAATCGAATATAGAAACCGGAGTGTTTGGTTGGCCCAGAAACAGCCAAGCACTGGGCGTGAATGTCGTAAGAGCTGGCGATGAAAAGTGCACGCTCACAGTGAAACTTTTGAGTGATGATCAAAAAGTTATCGGTATCAAAAATCTTCTTGGCGCGGACAATCGAGTCAAGGGTACGAAAACCTGCGTAGTCGAGGTTGATACGCTCTTCAGGCACACCAGCTTTAAGAAGGTCGCGCTTCATGGTCCAAGGTTCGTTGTAAGAGCGATGTGCGTTATCACCACTCAATAGAAACTGGTTGATGGTGCCTTGGTTATACAAGTCGATAGCAGCATCGATTCGGTGCTTATAGTATTCGTTAAGAGTGCGACCTAGGTATTTACTCGTCCCTAAAACAACCGCCACCTCTCTCTGAGGGACGTCTTCTATCTGGGTAATGATTCGCCCTTTAGCCTGCCAAGAAACCCAGTAATCAATACCAATTACTGTCGCAGCCCCAATCAACACAATGATAAACACGGAAAGTAGGGTGGTTTGGATCTTTTTGCTCGCCTTCTTTAAAAGTGCAATCAAATTTGAAGAACTGAATTTCACTCGAGGTAGGGTCCTTGCGCCTGAGCATCGTTAACGAATAGTCGATAGTAACAAAAATATCTTATAAAAATGAACGATTAAGTGATGTCTATATGAAGAAAAAAGCCCCTGCGATGCAGAGGCTTTAGAGATAATCTTCAATCTTGCTTAGAAAGCAGTACGCTTATAGCGACGGTACACTGGTTGCCAGAAGTGTTGGTCGATAGCTTGCTGTAGCGCTTCTTCAGTGATCTCTAGTGCAACACCTTGTTCGATCGCTTTCTTACCAACGGCAAAAGCAATCTTCTTAGATACAGTGTGGATCTCTTCTAGTGGTGGTAGAAGTGCACCAGAACCATTGATTGCTAGTGGAGAACAAGTTGCAAGTGCACGGCTTGATTCCATCAGCATTTCGTCGGTAATACGAGAAGCGTTAACCGCTAGAACACCAAGGCCGATACCCGGGAAGATGTAGCTGTTGTTACACTGTGCGATTGGGTAAGTTGTGCCTTTGTGAGTCACTGGCTCAAATGGGCTACCTGTCGCAACAAGTGCTTGGCCTTCTGTCCAACGAATGATGTCGTTTGGCGTCGCTTCAACACGGCTTGTTGGGTTAGATAGAGGGAACACAATTGGGCGTTCACAGTGAAGGTTCATCTCTTGGATAACTTCTTTGCTAAACAGACCCGGTGCACCAGATACACCAACCAGTACAGTAGGCTTCGCGTTACGGACAACATCAAATAGCGAGAAACCAGTACCTTCTGTTTCCCAACCTTCAGTGTTCTTATTTGTTTGAACCAGACGTTGTTGGAAGTCTAGTAGGTTTGGCATGCCTTCTTGTAGAAGACCCCAACGGTCAACCATGTAAACTTGTGAGCGAGCTTGTGCATCGCTGATACCTTCAGACACCATCTGAGCGATGATCGCTTCTGCGATACCACAACCTGCAGAACCTGCACCAAGGAATGTCACGCGTTGCTCAGATAGCTTGCTACCTGCAGCTTTACAAGCCGCCAATAGTGAGCCAACTGTTACAGCAGCTGTGCCTTGAATGTCATCGTTGAAGCAACAGATACGATCTTTGTAGCGCTCAAGCAGTGGCATCGCGTTCTTCTGAGCGAAGTCTTCAAACTGAACCAAAGCATCTGGCCAACGGCGTTGAACAGCTTGAATGAACTCTTCAACGAATGCGTCATAGTCTGCACCCGTGATACGAGGATGACGCCAACCCATGTACATTGGGTCTGCTAGACGTTGAGGGTTGTTGGTACCAACATCAAGAACGATAGGTAGCATGTAAGCCGGGCTGATGCCGCCACACGCTGTGTATAGAGAAAGCTTACCAATTGGAATACCCATACCACCGATACCTTGGTCTCCCAAACCAAGAATACGCTCACCGTCCGTTACCACGATTACTTTTACATTGTGGTTAGTCGCATTGTTCAGTAGGTCATCGATACGATCGCGGTTCGGGTAAGAGATAAACAGACCACGACCACGACGGTAAATGTTAGAGAAGTTTTCACATGCCGCACCTACAGTTGGTGTGTAGATGATTGGCATCATTTCAGAGATATGATTCTGAACTAAACGATAGAAGAGTGTTTCGTTAGTATCTTGGATGTTGCGCAGGTAAATGTGCTTATCCATGTCGCTTTCGAAGTTGCAGTACTGCTTGTAAGCACGACCAACTTGCTCTTGAATCGTTTCTGTATTTTCAGGCAGAAGGCCTTCTAGGTTAAAAGAAGCACGCTCTTCAGCGGTGAATGCACTGCCTTTGTTTAGAAGAGGAGTACTTAGTAGTGCAGGGCCCGAATATGGGATGTACAGAGGACGTTTGTCGTTGTTCATTGGAAGCCTAATATGGGAGAAAGAAAAACGGAAAAATGATAACGGTTTAGTTATTCAATTGTAAACTGTTTATCCCTTATATAACCAAACAAAATGATGATCTCACTGCTTTGCCACACTTCTCGAATATCGAGTGAAGATTTAGGTATACTTAGCTCACATTTTTTATCTATTGACACCTTTTATGTCTCTACTACCCATCGATTCTTATGAACATGCACTTCATGAACTCCTTCCTTCAAATCACCTTGTTGTAGAAGCTGAAACAGGCTCTGGTAAGTCGACTCGTTTACCGGTTTGGGCGGCAAAACATGGTCGAGTATTAGTGATTGAGCCAAGACGTATTGCATGTACTTCCTTGGCTGAGTTTTTGGCTACTTCATCGGGCAAACCGCTGGGTGAAGAGGTGGGCTATGCGATTAAGCTCGACGCTAAATACAACGAATCGACTCAGGTGACCTTTGTCACCCCCGGTGTCGCTCTGCGATGGTTAGTAGAAGATGGACTAAAGACGTTTGATATCGTTGTAGTCGATGAGTTCCATGAACGTCGCTGGGACATTGATTTGTTGGTGGCTATCTTGAAAGCGCGTAGCCAACATCGATTAATTGTAACGTCGGCGACAATCGAAGGGGCCAAGCTTGCTCACTATCTCGATGCAGAACGCATCACTTGTGAAGGCCGAAACTATCATGTCTCTATCGAACATCGAGCGTTGGACTCTCGTCACTTACCGGATAGCCGTAATATCGAACGTCGCGTTGCTGATGAAGTGAAGCAACAATTAGAGGCGTGCACGGGCGACATTCTTGTTTTTCTGCCGGGTAAGAAAGAGATCATTCAAACGGCTCAAATGCTGAATGCTATCGAAGAGATTGAAGTATGTCCGCTCTATACATCGGTTTCCGATAGCGAGCGCAACCGCGCATTGTCCGATATTTCACTGGATACACCACTGCGAAAGACCAAAGTGATTTTGGCGACCAACGTAGCTGAGACCTCCCTAACCATTCCGAACATTGCGGTGGTGATTGATTCTGGTTTGGAACGCAGAACGGTTCAACGCAATGGTAGAACAACACTAACCTTGAAAGCGATATCTCGTGCAAGTGCGAAACAACGAGCGGGGCGTGCAGGGCGTGTTATGGATGGTCAGTGTGTGCGACTGTTTGGCGAACATGCGGCTCTAGAACTTGTTACACCACCAGAGATGCAACGTGAAGAGTTGATTGAGCCGATGTTAGCGGCAGCTTGTTGTCAGATGACGTTTGAAGATTTAGACCTATTAGATGAGTTACCAGAAAAGTCATTGTTGAAAGCGAAGCAAGCTTTGCTTTTGATGGAGGCGATAGATGAAAAGGGGATGGCGACCGAGCATGGCCAACGCATGTATCCATTGCCGATTGATGCTTTGCATGCCGACATTGTGACTCGGATTAAATCTAAAGCGCTTAAAGAGGCGATGATAGATCTCACAGCCGCGCTTTCAGTTCCTGCTCGACTTTATCAATTGCCTAATAATCCAGAACATTTGGATGCTCTGTTCAAAGAGGAGAAAGAGGGCTGCGACATTGCCTTACTCATTGGCGTCGTCCGCGGAAAACAGTTCCCTCATATTACGGTTGATAAGCAAGCTCAGTTGGAGGCTCAAGGTTTAGCGGCACAGATGCGCGAACTGTTTGAACTCCCTCAACTGGAAGTTGCTTCTCGATTCAACAGAGTCGATTTACTCAAAGAGATTTTACGCCTGCACCCAGAATTGGCTTTTGTCCGTAGAACAAAGCGGCGTGAGGCGTTCGCCAATGGGCAACTCGAAGTGGTGCTAGGCAGGGAAAATCGAGTTCCAGACAGCAGCGAAGCTCTGCTCGTACTTGATACCTATAGCTTGCCCGGTAGAGGAGTAAAACAGACATTGACCTTAGCAACAACGGTAGCGCCGATCCCGCTTCAGTTGCTGGTAGAACAAGAGCTGGGGGAGTGGGAGCAAGGTGAAACGGTCGTTGAAGGGCCATCAGACTGCTCGGGGCAGGTGTTCACGGCTATGTCTTTGGTTTACGGAGGTCGTGTGATCGACACCAAGCTTATCGAGGCGCAAGGTCAACTCTCACTTAAGCCCGTCATAGACATGGTGGTAAGCGAGCAGTACTTACAAGGGTTCGCGAAACAGAGAACTCAAGAGATCAAACATTGGCAGTTGTATGTGCGAATGGGACTGAGTGAAAGTCATGAGTACTCACAACAAATCGAAGAGCTTAACTTTGTTGATTGGTTTGCTGCCCAGTTAGAAGAGTTGGGTGTCAGCCAAGTAGATGAGTTAGAGATGTTCGACGCGGAAGACATTCCGTTTGATGGCATTCCATACTGGGAATATGAAGAATTTGCAGAAAAATACCCATTCCATTTATTATTGGCCGATCTCCAACTCGATGTTGAATACCTTCCTCAAAGAAAGCTTGTGTATGTCTATTACTCGAGCGGTGGACGTAAAACACCACCTAAGCGTTGGGAACTGCCAGTTTGGTCTGGTTGGCGTATTCAGTACAAGAAAGCGAGTCGTGTTTTGGATGTGAAATAATAGGAATTACTTCAATTTGTAAAATATTAATCAAATAGACGCATATATGAGTTTTCAGTTCGTCTTTTGTTACAAAATTGATTTTTATATGCCTTTTTAACCAATCAAAAGGTCATAAAAGACCATTCTTCTATATCCTATTGCTATATAGAAAAAGTTGGTGGATATTAAGAGTATATTGTGTTGCCAATGTGTCGGGGGACATCATGGATAAACAAAAAGAGACCTGTGTAGAATTTGATTACACAAACTTTCTTGGCGCGTCATGCGATAAAAAATGGACTTTTCTAGAAGCACTCACCACATTTGCCCCTGTGTTCGGTACAGTTTGGAAAGATAGCATTAAAGATCTATCGACTCCGGAAGATCGTTTATGGGAAAAGGCACTCAAATCGCTCTCTACGCGAAAGAGTGACGAATCGAACATCGTGGTACTACTTAAGTTGGCAAAGTTGGAAGGTATCAATGAACTGAAAGTTGTGATGCCATATTCGTTGGAAGATGAACAGATCGAGTACATCGAATCACGAAGCCACCTAGTGATCACCGGAAGTTCGGCTGAGGAGTTCACGATAAAGTTATAGACGGTGAGGCGTTATTTCGGCGCCAAGCCTGATAACAATAAAGGGCCGCTTATCTACTTCATTAACTCAGTTACTTGAGTAATAAAGTGATAAGCGGCCCTTTAAGTAACAGACCTTATTGATAGAAAGGAGTGTTAGTCGATTAGGTTGTACTCAGCGCGTAGGATGTCGACGATCTCTTGTTTTGGATTCTCGCTCAGTTCAATCTTGCTACCTGTGATCTTTTCAGCAATATCAAGGTAGGTGCGAGACAGAGACATTAGCGCATCAAGCGGCAGTTCGTTATCGCGAGCCAATGCTTCACGTTCAGGCATACGCTCTTTGTTAAGTAGAATATCGGCATCTGGGAAGTGGTTTAACAAGAACTGGCGGAAGCCTTCTTTCGAGTTCTCGACGATGTTGCCTTTGTTGTACTCTTGAGTATCCCAAATACGTGATGAATCTGGCGTGCCAACTTCATCCATGTAGATAAGCTTTTCGTTGCCTTGAGCATCATTGACATAACCAAACTCAAACTTGGTATCAACGAAGGTTTGATCAACCTTGCTCAATGCTTCGCTAATCACGCCAAAGCCTTCTTTTAGTAGCTTCTCGTAGTGAGCAATATCGCTCTCTTTAGTGAAGTTAAATGCTGCGAAGTTCTGTTCGATGTTCTGACGAGTGATATTGACATCATCTGCTTCTGGTACGCCAGGGATGTCCTTAAGAATACCCTTGGTCGATGGTGTGATCAGTAGCTCTGGAAGCTTTTTATCTTTCTCTAAGCCTTCTGGCATTTCGATGCCACAGAATTCACGTTCACCATTTGCGTAAGCGCGCCACATTGAACCAGTAATGTATTGGCGACAAATCGCTTCAATCATAACTGGGCGTGCTTTTTGTACGATCCATACGAATGGGTGAGGGATATCTAGGATGTGGCTATCTGCCAGCCCGTTATCTTTAAACAGTTTAAACCAGTGATTAGAGATAGCGTTAAGTGCAGCCCCTTTACCTGGAACACCTTTTAAGCCGCCTTCGCCATGCCAAATGCAGTCAAATGCAGAGATACGGTCACTAATGACCATGATTGCTAACGGCGCATCAGGTGCGACATCGTAGCCTTTCTCTTTAATTAGTCTTTGACTATCTTCTTCGGTTAACCAGTAAACTGAGCGAACCTTGCCACTGTGGACAGGTTTATCAGTACGGATGGGTAGATCATCATTTACGGCTAGAACTTGATCAGCGAGGCTCATTTAGACATTCCTATCTTTTATCAAACGTCGTACAGAGAAGTGCATAACACACTCGATTAGGTGGGCATTATACCTAATCTAAATTCAGCTTCCAGAGAAAAAGCAAACGTTTGCTTATTTCTTTGCAATTCTCTTTTTCTTTCTGCTTTCAAGGTTCGTTATAGCAAATAAAAACCCCGCCCAATGCTGTCGTTGGTTTCGACAGAAAAGAGCGGGGTCGGCAGTGTTTGATTAGTGAACGTGATGAGTGGTGCTGTGCTCGACAAAGAAGACTTCACATTGGTATTGGATCGCGAGCTCACGTAAATACTGTTGACCAAATGAATCAATTTGGTTGCTCGCGATAATCGCACTCGCGTTTCGAGAGCGAATCGCTTTTTCAACAGTCTCCATTTCGCTCATTTGGCGAGAAGGTTTCATGTGAATGATGCGCTCACAGCAAATGTTGAACTGAGAGAGTTCTTTCGCTGATGGGCGAGGGGTCTGCGCTGTAAACAGTAACCACTGT
>NZ_JCBDGU010000021.1:0-27214 GCF_059834255.1 Vibrio sp. R11-SG3-ISO9 | reverse complement strand
CAATAAAATAAAGGCACCCAACTGGGTGCCTTTTCTCTTCCTACAACTATTATAGAGAGCTAAACACACTCTTCTTCACTTTGGCGAACTCGAATTGCCAACTGACGGTACTGATCGGCAATCGTGTCACCAAACACAGGATCATCCTCGGGCTGTTGCCAAAGCTCTTCAACACTGCGCCAGTCTTGCACCGAAAAAGCTCCGACAATTATAGGTAGAATGACTTTCTCTTCATATTCCATGTGCTTTCGCTGCGCTTCTATAAATGCTGCAAGCTGATCAATAAACACCTGCTGAGGAACTACCGCATCTTGAAGAATCATCTCAACCACATCTAAGAAGTCAGCGGTCTTCTCCGCCAGCAGCTGATGTTCAAGTTCCAGATCTTCGATGGCCTGCTGTTTACCGTAATGTTTTAAATAGTGACGGTAGATAATGTCTTCTTTCGGGTGATGCACTTTATCTGAGTGGTTCATTAAATAGTGCACCACTTCCGCCACTAGGCTGTAGTTTATCGCTCGCTCTTTCTGTAGAAGCTCAAGTTTGGTCTTTAAAATCATGAGCAGACGAGCCATGTAACCATGCTCTCTTCTTATCCTTTCTATCATCATAGTATTGCACTCCATTACACCTACTCTTTGTAAGTGTATATGAAGATAGGATAATCGGGTTTGATACTGCTCAGAAAACCATCAAACTAGACGTCAAATGGTAAACACCAATCAATTGTAGGCAAGTTTTGTGACTTCAATAGCTGATTGGTTTGAGAAAAGTGCTTACAGCCAAAAAAGCCGCGTCGCGCAGAAAGTGGAGATGGATGCGGGGCACTCAAGACAAAATGCTTACTCTCATCAATAGCTTGCCCTTTCTTCTGAGCATGCGCACCCCATAATAAGAAAACAATCGGTTCATTGCGTTCGTTAAGTTGCGCGATGACATGATCGGTAAACGTCTCCCAACCACATTTAGCATGCGAATGTGCCTTACCCTCTTCTACTGTGAGAACAGTATTAAGCATCAATACGCCCTGCTTCGCCCATGACTCAAGGTAACCGTGTGTGGGTGGCTCAAAACCCTCAATGTCATCGGCAAGTTCTTTATACATGTTGCGCAGAGAAGGCGGGATCTTAACCCCTGGCAGTACAGAAAAGGCCAAACCATGCGCCTGCTGAGCACCGTGGTATGGGTCTTGCCCAAGAATCACCACACGCACATCCTCAAAGGGCGTCATATCAAAGGCGCTGAATACCTGATCTTGGGGTGGATAGATGATCTTACCATCTCGTCTTTGCTTTTCTACAAAGTCGTTGATGTGCTGAAAGTAAGCTTGGCTCTGTTGCTGACGAATAATCTCTTGCCAAGTCTGCGACGAACTCATTGAATTGCTCCCGAACGATGCCACTCAAGTAACGCTAGTAAATGACACAAGCGAGTTGCTCAGATAAAAATAGCGGGATGAGTGATAACTGTGACTGTAAAGCCTAGTTATACCTCATACCGCTATTAATAGACATCATTGTCCAAATTCGCAGATAGAGATTCATCGATACTCACCGCTGAATAAAAAGAAGGGAATCACGATTGACCTTTCTGAGGCGTTCGATGATGGCCGTGACTGTGAATATGACGATTCGGAGTCGGCAAGCGTGGGGTCGCATGAATCGTCGAGACATGAAGATTAGCTTTAGGTGTGTAAGTGGTCGAATACATAATGGCACCCTCCTCTATTACATAGTGAAATACATATTCATTAAACACTATGAAAGAAAGGTGCCAACAATCTCATTTAGCCACAACTTTTTAAGGTTTACTGTTCTCAATGATCACTCTGCGTTCACAGATGCGTGGTGGTACATTCTAAGTTGTTGAATTTCCTCTTTCCAAATCGAAGAATCGATCGTTTCTAGGATCAGCGGCATGTTATCAAAGCGCGAATCACCCGCGATATACTCGAAACACGCCCAACCAATTTCCCCTTGCCCTAGCGAATGGTGTCGATCGACTCGACTTGCGAACTCAGCTTTTGAATCATTGATGTGCATTGCTCTCAGATAGTGCATACCAACAATACGATCGAACTCAGCAAACGTCGCTTCACAGGCTTCCTTGGTTCTCAGGTCGTAACCGGCCGTAAAGGTGTGACAAGTATCTAAACAAACCCCCACTCGAGTTTTATCTTCAACCTGATCGATGATTTCCGCTAAGTGCTCAAACTTCCAACCTAAATTAGTCCCTTGCCCAGACGTATTTTCAATCACGGCGATCACATCCGGCACCGCGCGATGAGCAATATTGATAGACTCCGCGATGCGCGCCAAACAGTCACTTTCAGAAATTTTCTTTAAATGACTCCCAGGATGGAAATTAAGTAGCGTCAGACCAAGTTGGTTACAGCGCTCCATCTCATCAATGAACGCCGCGCGAGACTTTTCGAGCTTCTCCTCTTCTGGGGCACCTAGGTTAATCAAATAAGAATCGTGAGGAAGAATATGCTCCGCGCCAAAACCGAGCATCTTGCAGTTGGCTTTAAATGCACTGATGGTTTTTGGCTCCAATGGCTTTGCCGCCCACTGCCTCTGATTCTTAGTAAATAGCGCAAATGCGTTGGCGCCAATTTCTCGTGCACGCATAGGAGCTTGATCGACACCGCCAGCCGCAGAAACATGAGCACCTATGAATTTTTGGCGAGAGTTTGGGGCGTTTTTTTCCAGAGAATTACTGTTTGTCATTAAATCACTTCACACTTACAGAATGGCGGATAAATACTTGTTTATATCCGCATCAGTTCAATAAAAGCTCTATTTTTGTAGTAAATTTACAACAAAAATGACCGTTAAATATTTTTTATAGTTTAAAATATTTTGTAACTATATTGTTTTCAAAGCTTTTATTGATTTAACTCAAAATAATCACCATTAAAAAATTAAGGTTTTTGGTTGTTTTTTGACTTAAATCAATATTAAACTAGCTAAAAATAGGTATATATAAGCCAGCTCAACAAAATTCGAAAGTTAACACCATAAATCAAACCACATTCAGTGGACTAGGAGATAGTGATGATCCAAGGTATTCAAATTACTAAAGCAGCAAACGACGAACTACTTAACTCAATCTGGCTACTAGATAGCGAAAAGAACGAAGCGCGTTGTGTTGCAGCAACTGCTGGTTTCGAAGCTGACCAAGTTATCCCAGCTGCTGATCTAGGTGAGTACGAGAGTCGTGAAGTTGCAATCGAAACTGCACCTCGCATCGAAGGTGGTCAACACCTAAACGTAAACGTTCTTAAGCGTGAAACGCTAGAAGACGCAGTTGCTCACCCAGAGAACTACCCTCAGCTGACTATCCGTGTATCGGGCTACGCTGTACGTTTCAACTCGCTAACGACTGAACAGCAACGTGATGTTATCGCACGTACGTTCACTGAGTCTCTATAATTTAGAGCTTAAGCGTAACCAAATTTAAAAAGCTTGGTCATTACTGACCAAGCTTTTTTTATGTCTATCATTTACGGCGCATTCCTTTGGGAAGGATCTTTGCGAAACGCTTTGGCTAACGTGGTAGGGTCGAGTTTATCTCGCTGCTGAGCAGCCCCTTTTGCCCACCACACCAACTGGTGCAGAGTTCGATTCATGTATTCATCCCATTGCTCCTGCTCTGATACATCCGCCACACTTCCCTCTTCATTGAAAACTTGCTGCGCTCTAGGTAAATGAATCATCGCCGACACGGGTAAACATCCTAGCTCTGATAAGAAGGTTCTCATCGATACCGCTGCGCGAGCGCCTCCCCACTGCCCCGCAGAATAGGTCACTATCGCACTCGGTTTATAAGAAAACAGCGAACTCCCAAAATGATTCAGAATGTTTGCTAGTGCTGGGCTCATCGAGTGATTGTATTCAGGACTCACCATCACATAACCATCAGCTTGTTTTATCTTCTCCGCTAACTCGCTTAACGAACCTGGCACCTGAGAGCGTCGGTAAGAAAACTCCGGCTTGAATATCGGCCCAAGCTCATAATCAAGAGGGTCGATGATCTCCACCGTGTGCTCAGGGTAAGTTTTATTCAGCAGCTTCAAACACGCCTGACTGACTCGCTCCCCCACTCGTGCAGGTTTCGGTGGCGTGCTTTCTCTTACTGAGCCTAGAAACACTAAAAAGTGCATACCTTCTCCTCGTATCAATAGCCAATAAAAAAGGTGAATACCCATGGCACTCACCTTTTCGTTTAATCTAACAAAACCTTGATTGGTTTGTCATTGTCATACTCTTATCAGAATTGGCGTATTCAGACCTATGGCTGAACTCGACGCAGTACTTCTTTAAGAGCATCAAAGTCGTTCGCAAGGTCTTCAGACAGCAGCTCCATCGCAGCGTGTTTCGCTAGCGGACCTGGTAGATCGATGTCTGAACCTAGAATGTCATCAACCACTTCTTTGAATTTAGCCGGGTGAGCCGTACATAAGAACAGGCCTGTTTCACCGTCTTGCAACTGCTCGTCTAGTAGACGATAAGCGATAGCACCGTGTGGTTCACATAGGTAGCCTTGTGCTTTTAGGTCACGTACTGATTCTGCGCTCTGCTCATCAGATACTTTACCTTTACCCAGCGTATCCAAGCCCCAACCTTTCAGTTGGCAAAGCTCTTCGATACGAGGCCAGTTGTTCGGTTGGCTCACATCCATTGCGTTTGATGTGGTTGCAACAGTCGGCTTTGGATCCCACTCGCCCGTTTCTAGGTAACGTGGCACTGTGTCATTTTCATTGGTCGCAGCGATGAAGCGCTTCACCGGTAGGCCTAACGCTTTTGCCAATAGACCTGCAGTTAGGTTACCGAAGTTACCGCTCGGTACTGAAACCACTAGGTTTTCACGCTGCTCTTTAGTCAGTTGAGAAGCCGCTTCAAAGTAGTAACAGATCTGCGCCATTAGACGACTGATGTTGATAGAGTTCGCTGAGTTAAGACCGATCTCTTCACGCAGTGCTGCGTCATCAAATGCTTGCTTAACCAGTGCCTGACACGCATCGAAGTCACCGTCGATAGCAACAGTGTGGATGTTTTTACCTAATGTACAGAACAGCTTCTCTTGCAGTGGGCTGATCTTGCCTTTCGGGTAAAGAATCACAACGTTGATGTCTTCCATACCGTAGAACGCGTGCGCAACGGCTGCGCCCGTATCACCTGATGTCGCCGTAAGGATGGTAATCTTGCCGCCGTCTGAAACAGTTGCCAAAGATTGCGCCATAAAACGGCCACCAAAATCTTTAAATGCTAGCGTTGGACCGTGGAACAGCTCAAGCGCGTAAACGCCATCTTTCACTTGGTTGATAGGTGCAGGGAATTGGAATGCTGCATCTACCATTTGATCGATTTGCTCTTTTGGTAGTTCATCACCAATCAGTGCCGATAGAATCT
The DNA here is from genome assembly GCF_059834255.1 of Vibrio sp. R11-SG3-ISO9. Taxonomy (NCBI): domain Bacteria; kingdom Pseudomonadati; phylum Pseudomonadota; class Gammaproteobacteria; order Vibrionales; family Vibrionaceae; genus Vibrio; species Vibrio sp. R11-SG3-ISO9. The sequence goes on along the minus strand of NZ_JCBDGU010000021.1, from coordinate 21,800 downwards.
TTGCGCTACGAGGGACAAAGTCCTCTGCAAGTAGTGCATCGATATCATCAAACTTTGGTAGCTCTGATGGGAAAAATAGACCTTGGTTACGACCTAGACCTTGGCGAACGGCTTGGCCAAAAGAGACTTGTTCATCATTTTCTTTGATGTTGTACAGCTTCATAACTCACTTCCTGTAACGATCGAGCCTTGCTTGTCCAAACGACAAACATGGACGAATCCTTCTTCATTTTGTACGTAATTTTGTTCTAGCCAGCGTGCAACACGCTCAGCGACATCTTTTTCTTTGCAAATGCTAAATAAGGTCGGACCGCTGCCGGAGATTCCCGTAGCAAGCGCTCCCGCTGACAACGCGTATTTACGGGCGTCAGCAAAACCTGGTAGCAGTTTCTCACGATATGGTTCTGCGATCACGTCTTTGATCATTTTTGCAGCAAGCTCTGGCTGACCAGAGTGGCAAGCGTGAATAAAGCCCGCAAGGTGACGACCATGAGCAATGATATCTTGGCGACGGTATTGAGATGGTAGGATCTCTCGCGCTTCAGCCGTCGATACCTTAATCCCTGGATACGCCATTACCCAGTACCAGTCATCAAAGCAAGGGACTTCTTGGCTGATGATACCAAGCTCTTCCAACATCAATTGCACGCCACCAAGGTAACATGGAGCCACGTTATCGTAGTGAACGCCACCTGAAATCTTGCCTTCCATCTCACCCATTAGCGCAAGCAATTCAGTCTCGTCTAGTGGCTGACCATGGAAACGGTTCAAAGCATCCAGTGCGGCAACAATCGAACATGCACTTGATCCTAGACCAGAGCCAATCGGCATGTTCTTTTCAAGTGTCATCTCTAGTGGTTTAAGAGCAACACCCTTCTTATCGATTTCACGAGCAAACACTGTCCAACAATCGTAAACAATGTTCTCTTTTGCTTCTGTTGGCAGCTTAGAAACAAAGCTGCCTGCTGTTTTTAGAGAGAATGGTTCATCACCTGCTTTAACCATCACTCGGTCACCAAGAAGTGTGCCATCGATAGGCGACACAGCTGCACCAAGGACATCAAAACCAACGCTGACGTTACCGATTGAAGCTGGAGCGTAAACTACAACATCCATATCACTTGAACTCATTCTTATACTCCTAATTTCCAGCCAAGGGTACGCATTACATCAGAGAATACACCCGCTGCTGTTACCTCAGTACCCGCACCGTAACCACGTAGTACTAATGGGATTGGTTGGTAGTAACGGCTGTAGAATGCTAGCGCGTTCTCACCATCTTTAATCTTGAACATTGGGTCATCGCCATCAACTGCAGCGATGCGAACCTTACATTTACCATCGGCAATTTCGCCTACATAACGCAGCACTTTGCCTTCTTCAGCCGCTTTTGCTGATTGCTCTTGGAAGTAAGCATCCGCTTCTGGTAGACGCGCCATGAACTCTTCTACGCTACCTGAATCATCAAAACCTGGTGGCAGTGCTTGGTCAACTTCTACATCTTCAAGCTCTAAAGCCATACCTGCTTCACGCGCCAAGATAAGGAGCTTACGCGCCACATCCATGCCCGATAGATCGTCACGTGGGTCAGGTTCTGTAAAGCCGTTATCTTTCGCAATATTGGTTGCTTGGCTCAGAGTCATACCTTCATCAAGCTTGCCGAAGATGTAAGACAGAGAGCCCGATAGGATGCCGTTAAATTTCTCAAGTTCATCACCCGCAGAGATAAGGTTCTGCAAGTTCTCGATAACCGGAAGGCCAGCACCTACTGTTGTCTCGTACATCAGCTTACGACGTGAGTTTCGTGCAACCTCACGAAGTTGATGGTAGTACGCCATGCTTGCTGTGTTTGCTTTCTTATTCGGTGTAACAACATGGAAACCCGCTGCTAGGAAATCAGCATACTGGTTTGCAATCACTTCGCTTGACGTACAATCAACCAGTACTGGGTTGATGATGTGGTTACGTTGCACCAAAGCAGCGAGACGCGGCAGGCTGAATTCTTCAGTTGCACTGTTCATGCGGTCACGCCAGTGCTCTAGAGGCAGACCTTCACTATCAAGCAGTAGGCCTTTACTGTTTGCTAAACCACACACGCGGATAACAATGCCTTTCTCTGCCAATTTACCTTGCTGACGCTTGATCTGATCCACCAGCTCGCCACCAACGCCGCCAACACCAACAACGAAGACATCAAGGAAGTGTTTAGAGTTAAATAGGTTTTCGTGACACGCTTTGATCGCTTCTGAGATTTTATCTTCAGGAATCACTGCAGAGATTGCTCGCTCAGAAGAGCCTTGTGCAATCGCGACGATGTTTACGTTCACTTCTGCCAGTGAAGAGAAGAATTGAGAAGCAACACCGCGTGAAGTACGCATGCCGTCACCAACCAAAGTAACGATAGCTACGTCATCCATGAACTCTACTGGCTCAAGTAGGCCATCTTTCAGTTCAAGCTCAAACGCTTCAGACAATACTTGTTGCGCTTTCTGCTTATCTGCAGATTCGATACAGAAGCTGATGCTGTACTCAGATGAAGATTGAGTAATAAGAACAATTGAAACGCCAGCTGAAGACATTGCACCGAATACGCGGCTCGCCATGCCCACCATGCCCTTCATGCCTGGGCCTGAAACGTTAACCATTGTTAGGTCACTTAGGGTAGTGATGCCTTTGATCGCTAGATTGTCTTCGCCGGTATCTTGACCAATCAGTGTGCCCGCACCTTGAGGGTTAAAGCTGTTTTTGATCAAGCAAGGAATGTGGAACTGAGCAATCGGTGCGATGGTTTTCGGGTGAAGAACAGAAGCACCAAAGTATGAAAGCTCCATCGCTTCTTGGTAGCTCAATGACTTAAGAAGACGAGCATCATCAACAAGGCGAGGGTCACAGTTATAAACGCCGTCTACATCCGTCCAGATTTCACAACAATCAGCACGCAGACACGCTGCCAATACCGCTGCTGAGTAGTCAGAACCATTTCGGCCTAGTGTAACTAGCTCACCTTTTTCATTACCGGCAGTAAAGCCAGGCATGATGTTAACGTGTCCTTGAGGAAGAGGATTTTGACGGAAGTTCTGCGTAGAGACATCAACATCAACCATCGCTTCTAGGTGATCACCTTTCGCGTATAGGTACTGAACCGGGTCGATAAGATTCGCTGGCTGACCTTTTGCTTCTAATACAGCCTTCATCAGCTGGATAGAGATACGCTCACCTTTACTGATGATGCGCGCATTAACATGGTTAGGACACATGCCTAATAGGTCAATACCGTTTACAAACTGACGTAGTTGAGTCAGTGATGTCTCAACTTGCTCTTGGAAAGCCGTGCCATCCACGCCCGGAACCAATGCTTTAATGTCAGAAAATAGTGCTACAAAAGAAGACTCAATCTCTTTGATTTGAGATTCCGCTTCACCATGTTTAAGTGCCGACTCAATCACCGCAACCAACTTGTTCGTTGTTTTGCCTGGTGCTGATAGCACGACCGCTAGCTCTTCTTGCTGGGCATTATTAGCGATGATATCCGCCGCTCTCAAAAAACGATCGGCGTCCGCTAATGATGAACCTCCAAACTTTAAAACTCGCATCCCTTCCTCTCCATAAGTCGTAAAAATGGTATAAAAAAAGGCCTGTATCTTGTGGGATACAGGCCTTTATTTGTAAATCCGTTAGTTAGCAGCCTGCCCCAACAATTGTAATGTCGGTAATAATAATGGTTGTGGTCATTACTAGGTGGCTTGAGTGCTGCATATTCAATTCTCTGCGTTTGCTTATCTCTACGTGTATCAAGTTTTGCTACATCTCGTCAATGAAAAGTTACTTTTTTTTCGCATTCACGACATTTTTCATAGTAAGACGTTATTTAGAGCAGAAAGTAGCGATGAAATGCAAGGCATAAAAAATGAACAGAGTTTGCTCTAGATCGCAAAAGCAACCTGTTGCTTATTAATTCTGAGCAAAAAGGTATCTGGTTCGTACAGCTAACCACCAAGATCTGTGCTTTAATTAGACAACAAGCGTATATAACAAATAATAACGACATCAGGAGTGGGAAGTGAAAAGATTACTATTTCTTTTAGCCTTTGCTATGCCTGTTATTTGTAACGCGAATTCGTTGCCTCTCTTACCGAGCCAGCTCGACACCTCTGCACACAAGTTTTTTATCTCTAGCCAAAGCTCAACCAATGAATCATTCGATGTTTGGAAAGTCGACAGTGGCTACTCATACTCGGTGTTTAAGAACGTCGATCTATTCGTAGGTGCTCGTATCAATAGCGATGCTCTAAGGCATGAAAATGGATTCCTTAGTGGCGTAAGCTATCAACTGAGTGATCGCATCTCTTTCAACAGTACCCTGCATACCTACAGTAATGAAGAGGATGTTGAACAAGGAAAAGAAAAGTCGATTGCAGCCGAGGTGACCAGCCGAGTGCAGCTGACCGATAACCTAGACCTGCATGCCACCCTAGATTACGAAGAGTGGCAGCAAGGTGTGGAAGTTGGGATTGGTTTCCGTTTTTAAGCAGATTGCTGGGTCTAGGTCACTTCAACTTCCAAACCGTTTCCCGTTTCCACTTAAAAATCGCTAGCTACGGGTTGATCAGAAGCTCTGAAGAGAGGAGCACTCCGTTCCAATCAGCATAGATGTAGTCACCAGGCTGAATCAGTTGGTTATGAATCGTCAGCGTCACATTCACTTGGCCACTGCCACGTTTCTCAGTTTTGAACGGTGAAGATCCTAGAGCTTGAACACCAAGATCCATCTGCGACATCATACCGACATCACGGATAGCACCATTGACGATCACGCCTTCCCAGCCATTCTCAATCGCCAATATGGCAAGTTGATCACCCAGCAAAGCTTTTTGGCAAGAGCCGTTTCCATCGACCACCAGTACCTTACCCTTTCCGTCACCTTCTAACACATCACGAACCTTAGAATTATCGTGATAGCAACGCACTGTTACAATTTCACCCCAGAACGCAGCACGTTGGCCATAATTCTGTAAAGGGAGATTGAGTAGCGTCACTTTGCTTTCGAACTCATCACATAAGTCCGGTGTTATATCGTGCATATATCCTCCATGAGCGAGACAGGCAGCCCATGCCGCGAGTCCCATGCTTAAAGTAAAAATAAATCCTTTGTTTTCAATACGTCTATAATTAAAAGACAGCTTATCGCTTCCTAGGTTCCACAGCCTACTCTTGATGTAGGTAAGTGTGACTACGAAAGCAAAATATACGAGCCAGTTCGAATAGCCATTCCATATTTATGGCTATTTAATCATTTATAGTGTTGATTAAGCAGTAGCTCATACTAATCAAGTTTGATACCAGACAGCAATTGATATAAATCAACAAAGTGAATGGAATTAACATTATCGCGTTGTTAGCATGCTGTTAACATTATAGAATTCTCAGCAATCACTAACAGAATGATTAAAAGGCGTACTGGATTTACGTTATTGGCAATACTTCAAGGAAGGCAGACAGCTGGAAGTAAGTGTATTTTTGAAAACTTTGAGTTATCATCAAAATTACATTACCTGTATGTTATGTTTTTGCCTAGAATTTATTCTATTAGCACAGTTTCGTCACAAATTTAGGTACCGCCAAAATGCAAACCCCGCAGATTCTTATCGTAGAAGATGAGCAAGTAACTCGTAACACTCTTAAGAGTATTTTTGAAGCAGAGGGATATGCTGTTTTTGAGGCTAGCGACGGTGAAGAGATGCACCAAGTGCTGTCTGACAACCAAGTGAACCTTGTTATCATGGACATCAACTTACCTGGTAAGAACGGCCTTCTACTTGCTCGTGAACTACGTGAGCAAGCAAATGTTGCGCTAATGTTCTTAACTGGTCGTGATAATGAAGTAGACAAAATCCTTGGTCTAGAAATTGGTGCAGATGATTACATCACTAAGCCTTTCAACCCTCGTGAACTGACTATCCGTGCACGCAACCTTCTGAACCGTTCAATGAGCACAAGCTCTGTTCAAGAAGAAAAGCGCAGCGTTGAGAAGTACGAATTCAACGGTTGGGTTTTGGATATCAACAGCCGCTCTCTAGTAAGCCCAGATGGCGAAGGCTACAAGCTGCCTCGCTCTGAGTTCCGTGCACTACTGCACTTCTGTGAGAATCCAGGCAAGATCCAAACACGTGCAGATCTTCTTAAGAAGATGACTGGCCGTGAGCTTAAGCCACATGACCGTACAGTAGACGTAACTATCCGTCGTATTCGTAAGCACTTTGAATCAGTATCTGGTACGCCAGAAATCATTGCTACGATTCACGGTGAAGGCTACCGCTTCTGTGGTGATCTAGAAGACTAATTCACACCATCACAGTGAATAGAAAAAGGGAGAATGCTCAGCATCCTCCCTTTTTTAATACCCGTTTCACGCGGCACGAATAGCATGCCGGAGCACGCTATTCTTGATTTACTGAAACGCTTATTTAGTAAACCGTATCCACTTTAACGTCTTTCTCAACTAGCCACTTCACCGCTTCACCATCTTTCAGCTCCACTGCAACATCTACAGGTTGTTCGCTGTCGATCTCTAGCTGCCACACAAACGCCACTTCCCATTGCGTTTCATTGTGCGTTCTTAGGTCTAGGTCATCGCCAGTAATAAGTAGCGTGTCCGCGCCCTGTTTAACAGTGACACTCTCAACAGCCAGTGTCGCTGGTAATTGAGAATCTGATTCAAGGTAAATGGCACCATGCAGTGTCTCATCTTGTGCTTCACCAATGGTTGGCATCTTATTTAGCCAAAGATTACTTTTCATTGTGATGGTCGTAGTAGAAACTTCGACTTGGTTGTCTTGTTGCCATTCTACTTGTGGTGCAGAACAACCCGCTAATGCCACGACACAGGCGGCGAATGCTAATTTTTTCATTATTCTTCTACCTTTGATTTAACCAACTCTTTAAGACTTCAATGTCGTTCTGATATTCGTTGTTAATTTCATCGACCCAATCTGAGATGTTCTCCCACCATGCTGGTAGATCCGGTGATTGCGCTTTTTGCGCCACTTGTTGAATTCGTTTCAAACCAATCGAGCCTGCAGCCCCCTTGATCTTATGTGCTTCTGAAACGATATTGGCTTGGTCTTTTGCCACCATGTTTGAGTTTAGGATATCCATGTAGTCAGGCATCATATCTTCAAACATCGCGATGCTATCAAGCACAGGCTTAGGGCCAACAATATCAACATAAGACTCTAGCATCTCAATATCAAGCAAGCTGGTGTCTATGGACGTAGTTTTCGGCTCCACCACTTGTGCCTCTTCAATCACTTGTGGTTTATCCGGTTGCTCGCTCTCTATCAGCTTAGCAATCACATCTTGAATTGCTTTCACAGATAGCGGCTTACTGATGGCATCATCCATCCCTTTGTTGAGGTACTCTTTCTTGTTGTTAAGCACATTGGCCGTCAACGCCACCAGCGGTGGTAACTCTGAGTACTTCTCACGATAGTACTTAGCGATATCAAAACCGGTCATGTCTGGAAGTTGAATATCCAGCAAGACCAGATCAAACTCTTGCGGATTGAACGCAATCTGCGCCTCTTTACCGGTCATGACCACCGTTACTTTGTGACCTAAACTCTCAAGCAGCGAACGGGCAACCGTAACATTGAGTTCGATGTCTTCCACCATAAAGATGTTCAATTGCGACTGCTTTCTTGGCGTCTTCACTAGAGCTTGAGTATCGTGATTAACAGGTACACGAATCGAGACAGTAAAGGTACTGCCGAAGCCCTCTTCACTGCTTACGGTAATGTCGCCGTCCATCATGTTGATCAACTGCTTAGAAACTGCTAAGCCAATCCCCGTCCCAACGGCGTGCAAATTATCAGAGCCGGATTTCACTTGGTAATACATCGCAAAGATCTTGTCGATTTCACTCTCTGGAATACCAATACCGGTGTCTTCCACTTCCATCGTGATATGCGCGAAGTCATCTTCGATATCCGCGCTCACCGTCATTACCACGCCGCCGTCTTTGGTGAACTTCATCGCGTTACTAACGAGATTCCAGAGTACTTGGCGCAAGCGAGTGCCATCAACTTCTACTGCTGTTGGCAGATCAGATAGTCTTTCGAGATCGAACCTCAATCCTTTCTGCTCCGCCATCAATGCAGAGATGCTCTCCATCTCAGAAACAAAGTCTTCAAAATTAATTGGCGTCGGGAAAAGCTCAAGCTTGCGTCGGTCGAACTTATCCATGTCGATAATATCGTTAAAGATATTCCCAAGCGTCACAGCGCTGACCTTAATAGTCTGCATATGTTTACGCTGCTCAGTCGTCAATTGACTATCGAGTAGCATACGACTCAAGCCGACAATACCGTTAAGCGGGGTGCGCAGCTCATGGCTGATGGTTGAAATGAATGTGGTCTTATCGCGACTGGCTTTCTCAAGCGACTCTTCATGCTCTTTACGCTCAGTGATATCACGTCCAAAGCCCACCAAGCCAAGGTGACGACCATCCTTGCTGTAGAAAGGAACCTTGCGCAATTCGAAGTAGTTCTTACGCCCATCTGGGTACTCCAACCACTGCTCATAGGTGACAGCTTGATTGTCAGCAAAGACCTTCTCATCAGTCTCAACCACTTGCTGAGCCACCTCTTTGCTGTAGACATCCCAAGGCGTTAAGCCAACTAGGTCTTTCTCTGTTTTACCAGTCAGCTCTTCAACGGCTCGGTTACATCCAGAGAATACGCCATCTTCGTTGCGGTAATAGATAAGGTCAGGAGAAGCATCAATGAAGGAACGCAAAAGAGCGGTTCGCTCTGCTAATTCAAGCTGAGTGCGTTCGCGCTGAAAGACTTCGTTCTCGAGGTCATGCATTGCTTCAGCACGCGCCTCTTCAGCCTTTTCACGCTCTTCAATCTCTTGGTTAAGCTTCTCGATATTGAGCTGTAATTTGTTGTTTAGCTCTTGGTCACGCTCGCGCATGTCCCCAAGTTTAGAGACCAATTTAGCGAGGCGCTGACGAGACTCTTCCAGCTGATCAACAACGACAGAGAGAAAATAGACGGCCCAAGGAGTGATAACCAAACCAAAGAAGACAGAGCGGACAATATCGATATCATCGACATTACCTTTGAGAGCCAGAGTGATACCAACTTGAACCACGACCGCGAGTGCGACCAGTGCTAATGCGAGGAGAATAGAGAATCGGACAATTCCCAGCTTTACGAGAAGATCAACGTAATACTGGGCGAGATTTTTCATGGGTTTCATTTAGCGCTCCATGCGATAAGACTAGCAATATTCTACCCTGTTTAGACAAGGGAGGTAAGCTAGCCACATCACATGCAACAGCCATGCGGGCATTTAATTACGCTTATCCTGGTGTCTGTTGATGGCTCATAAACCCAAGGTATGGAGACGCCCTGTTGAGCTAGGGTGAACACTGGTTTGATTACGTCCATCCGCTTTAGCTTGATAGAGGGCACTGTCAGCCAAGGCAACCGCCGATTCCATCTCATCATCGAGCGTTGGAATGTAAGAAACCACCCCGATACTCACTGTCACCCACTCAGAAACCAGAGACTTTTCGTGAACAATGCCAAGGCTTTGAATCTCATCATGGATACGTTGCGCCACCAGCTGAGCACCTTCAGTTGCTGTGTTTGGCAATATGAAGGCAAACTCTTCACCACCGTAACGCGCAACACAGTCAGACGATCGGTTGAGCACGCGTTTAAAGGCTTTTGATACTTGAATCAAAGCGTCATCACCTTGTTGGTGACCATAGAAATCGTTATAGCCTTTAAAGTAGTCGATATCACATAGCATGATGGTAAGTGGCTGCCTTTCTCGAACATGGAAATGCCACAAGGTAGAAAGCTGCTCATCAAAACGGCGGCGGTTAGAAACTTGAGTCAGGCTATCTAAGAAGCTCAAGCGCTCTAGCTCTAAGTTCGCCTCTTCAAGTTTCTGCTCTGCTAAATAACGTTCTGAAATATCACGCGCCATGATCAGTACACCACTGGTGCTTGATGCTGGATCTTTAAATGGAGATTTCACCACATCGTACCAAGTCTGTTCACCATCACTTGAGACGACCTTATCGATGTAGCGCAGTGATTTTCCTTGATGAAGCACTTGATGATCAGAATCTGAAAGGCGCAAGTACATGCTGTTTGGCACAACGTCTTGTAAGCGCTTGCCGACTAAGTCACTCACCTCAGAAATCCCTAATGCGGCAACAAACGGTTTATTACACGCTTGATAAACCATGTTCTCGTTGAAGATGCCGATCGAATCTGGGCTAGCCTCTAAGATGTTTTGAAGAATGGTGTCTCTCTGTGCTAACGCGACTTCGGTGTCTTTACGCTTTTCCATCTCATCGCGCAGTTGTTGCTGCATGTCATGCCAATCGGTCACATCATGGCTGATGGAGAGAGTACCAATCCTCTCCCCATTTCCATCAATCAACACACTTTGATAGGTCTCAAGCAGGCAGCTCTTTCCTTCTTGATCGGTCGTCCAGCTGCGTTGGCTGACTCGCCCTTTTAGTGCGCCACTCGACACACTCAGCGTGCCCTCTTCTAGACGACCATGCCAAAACTTCTTAAACGATCGGTTACTAGCCACGAGATCGCCCTTTTGATCTTTTACATAAATCAATTCAGACAGCGAATCCAAAGCGGTACGAGCAACATTAAGCTCTCGCAATTCTTGAGATTGTTCTTCACTAGAGTGTTTATGCGGCGTTGCGTAGAGCATCCATACACGTTTACCGCGGAAGATCATCTTACGCCCTAGCATGTTGACCTTGCGAGATTCGAACTCAGATAACGCCCACATCAGGCATTGTTCAAAAGAGTGACTACTTTGATGATTAGAAAGATTTTCAGAAAAGGCAGTTTGACAGTCATTGGTTGGGTAGCGGAAATGAGTACCCATCTGACGGATACCCAATAATTGCATAGCCTGACGATTCGCATGCACGATTTCGCCACTCTTAACATCGACCATACACAAAGGTGCAGGCGTGGCGAGCAGCAGATGTTCGATATGCGCTTGATAACGGGAATAGAGATACCAGCCGAACAAGGTAAACAGCAGAAGGGTAACAATAAACGATCCATAGCAAATCGCATTGTCCCACAACCAAGTCATCAATGGTTCCATCTACCCTCTGTCTATATACATCTCTAATAAGGGCGGATCTTATCACTAATTGATCTTTTTATCTCTACAAGCCGCTGTAGGTTAATTCGGTGTCGGGTTTAGCTGTGGCAAAGTGTAGACAAAAGCCTCGCCATTCTTGCAGCCTTGAGCGCCACTTTTATCTAGCGAACGACCAATCTCGGTCATGGCGAGCCAACGGTTCTCACACCACAATGGCGACAACAAAGTTGGTCTACGCGCTGCAGAAGAGACTCGATGATAAATCACCTCAGCCGGAGTACGCTGAATCATATCCGTAGCAATATCGACATACTCTTCTAAAGATGGAGCTTCTAACTTGCCGGCTTTCCACGCCTTAGCCATAGTGCTACCCTCAACAATATGTAAGCCGTGCAGTTTGATTCCGTCCGTACCAACGTTTAAAACACGATCTAATGTTTCAAGGTTGTCAACTTTAGTCTCTTTAGGTAAACCAACGATTAAATGGGTACACACCTTGATACCTAATGCTCTAGCACGCTTGGTGATACTCTCATAAATAGCGAAATCGTGACCACGGTTGATACGCTTTAACGTTTGATCATTTGCGGTCTGTAGTCCCAATTCTAACCAGATCTCGTAGCCTTGTTTTACATAACCAGCCAGCAGATCTAATACGGAATCCGGCACACAATCAGGGCGCGTTCCAACACACAATCCAACGATATCAGCACCCGGCGCTTTGAGCGCCTCTTCATACATATTCTTCAACACCTGAACTTCTGCATAGGTACTGGTGTACGCCTGAAAATAAGCGAGATACTTTTTAGCTCGTGCAATTTCGCCTGCTCTATCGTTGAGTTGAGCTGCAATACTTTGGACTTGAGTCTCTTCGTCTGCAAACGACGCAACGTTACAAAAAGTACAGCCTCCTCGCCCTATAGTTCCATCACGGTTAGGACAACTGAAACCACCATGTAAAGTCAGTTTATGGACCTTTTCGCCATAGCGACGCTGGAGATCTTGACCAATCGTATTGACCAGTTCGTGTAATTGCATGAGAGGTGCACCGAGCTAAATAAGAATGAATATCAATTTCATCCATGAAATTTAATTACAGGATTTCATAAATTAAGCCGGGCAGCTTACTGAAAAGCGTTTGCGAGACACCTAACAAATATCAATAAAAATGCAAAAAAACGGCTCTATTTGCCTAATGTTGCACAAATGTTATGCAAAAAATTCAATTCAAAACGAAAAAAATGGTCTACATTGCTCAACTTTCATTGCAATTATCCTTAACAAAATTGTAGGATACTTACACATATTGGCCTTTTTTGAGTATTTTATTACAGCTCAAACTTGCTAATAAATCGGTGTTATCCAAATCCCACCTATATAAACCACTAGTTTGTGGTCAAAAAAAAACGGATATCACTAAGGATTGTTTTTCTCGCAAAATTTTTCCTGCGAGAGACAGAAAGGACTCAAACCGCCAACACAGGGCAGGTTTAGACTCATAAATATAAAAGGACAAGGCTGACGAAGTGCAAACTAGTTACGCCTAGATTTAACTGGAAGGATGTATCTATGGTAGATCAAGAGCAGAACTCACAGGGTCTGTATACTCCTGAATTGGAGCATGACGCTTGTGGTATCGGTTTTGTAGCTCACCTCAAAAACCGTAAGTCTCATGAAGTAGTGACCCAAGCACTAGATATGCTAGCTCGAATGGAACACCGTGGTGGCCAAGGCTGCGATCCGTGTTCAGGTGATGGCGCAGGTATCTTGCTGCAAAAACCACACGAGTTTCTACTTGAAGAGACGGTAAAGCTGGGTATTAAGCTGCCATCTTTTGAAAAATACGGTGTTGGTGTTGTACTTTTCCCTAAAGACGAACACAAGCGTGCACAATGTCGCGACATTCTGGAGCGCAATGCACAACGCCTAGAGTTAGAAGTGATCGGTTACCGTGTGTTGCCAACTGATAACTCAATGATCGGCGCAGACCCACTGAGCACAGAGCCTCAATTCGAGCATGTATTTATCTCTGGTGGTCCAGGTATCACACCTGAAGAGTTAGAGCGTAAACTGTACGTTCTACGTAACTACACGGTTCGAGTATGCCTTGAGAGTGTGTCTAACATTGGTGATGACTTCTACATCAACTCTATGTCTTACAAGACGGTTGTGTACAAGGGTCAGCTAACCACTGAACAAGTACCTCAGTACTTCCTAGACCTACAAAACCCAACGATGGTAAGTGCTCTTGCGCTGGTTCACTCTCGTTTCTCTACCAATACATTCCCTCGCTGGCGTCTAGCACAGCCTTTCCGTTACATCGCTCACAACGGTGAAATCAACACAGTTCGCGGCAACCTGAACTGGATGAAGGCCCGTGAAGCGATCATCGAATCTGACCTGTTCACTCAGGCAGAGATCGACATGCTACTGCCTATCTGTCAGGAAGGCAGCTCAGATTCATCTAACTTCGATATGGCACTTGAGCTCCTAGTTCTATCTGGTCGCAGCCTGCCACATGCGTTGATGATGATGATCCCTGAAGCATGGCAAGAAAACAAAAACATGGATCCAACTCGTCGCGCGTTCTACCAGTACCACGCGAACGTAATGGAACCGTGGGATGGCCCGGCATCTGTATGTTTCACTGACGGTGTTCAAGTAGGTGCAACCCTTGACCGTAACGGTCTGCGTCCTTCTCGCTACACAGTGACTAAAGATGACTTCCTAGTGATGGCTTCAGAGTCTGGTGTTGTTGAAATCGAACCAGAGAACGTTGAGTTCCGTGGTCGTCTACAACCAGGTCGTATCTTCGTCGCTGACCTAGAGCAAGGCCGCATCATTTCTGATGAAGAAGTGAAAGATGGCATTGCATCAGCACAGCCATACGAGAAGTGGGTTGAAGAAAACCTACTGAGCCTGAAAAAACTGCCAGATGCGAGCAACGAATTCAGCCAGCCTTCACCAGAGAAGCTACTGCACAAGCAGCAAGCGTTTGGTGTCAGCTCTGAAGAAGTCAACGAAATCATTGTACCGATGGCGAAAGATGGTAAAGAGCCACTTTCTGCAATGGGTGCCGACTGGCCACTAGCGATTCTTTCGCACCAGTCACAACATCTATCAAACTACTTTAAGCAGCTATTTGCTCAGGTAACTAACCCGCCAATCGACCCGATTCGTGAGCGTATGGTTATGTCTCTGAACACTTACCTAGGTAAAGATCAGAACCTACTGGCTGAGTCTCCAGAGCACTGTCAAAAAGTAGAGCTTGAGTCGCCAGTTCTATCTAACTCTGAACTTGAGAAGCTACGTGCTATCGATAACGAGCACCTTCAAGCAAAAACGCTAGACATCGTATTCCAAGCAAGCGAAGACGAAGGCAAACTAGAGCGTGCACTTAAGCGTATCTGTCAGTACGCGGAAGATGCCGTTATCGATGGCTACTCAATCATCCTTCTAACAGACCGCGCAGTTAACTCAAACCATGCCGCAATCCCAGCAATGCTGGCGGTTGGCGCAGTTCACCACCACCTAATCCGTAAAGGTCTACGTGCGAAGTGTGACATTGTGGTTGAGACAGGTGATGCTCGTGAGACGCACCACTTCGCAACTCTGATCGGTTACGGCGCAAACGCAGTGAACCCATACCTAGTTATCGAAACTATGGTTGACCTGCAGCGTACGAAGAAACTTGATCCGGAAACAAACATTCGCGAGCTGTTCGAAAACTACCGTAAGTCAATCAATGGCGGTCTTCTGAAGATCTTCTCGAAGATGGGTATTTCAACACTGCAGTCTTACCACGGTGCACAGATCTTCGAAGCACTGGGTATCAGCAAGTCTGTGGTTGATAAGTACTTCACAGGTACGGTTTCACGTATCCAAGGTCTAACGATCGATGATATCGCTAAGGAAGTTCTAGTGCGTCACCGTATCGGCTTCCCGACTCGTGAAATCCCAGTACAAGTGCTTGATGTGGGTGGTGTTTACCAATGGAAACAGCGTGGTGAAAAACACCTGTTTAACCCTGAGACTATCTCACTACTACAAGAATCAACGCGCAACAAAGACTACGCCCAGTTCAAGAAATACGCGAAAGCGGTTGATGACCAAGGTGATAACGCAGCAACGCTACGTAGCCAACTAGACTTTGTTAAGAACCCAGCAGGTTCAATCCCGCTAGAAGAAGTAGAACCAATCGAAAACATCCTTAAGCGTTTCGCGACAGGTGCAATGTCATTCGGTTCTATCTCTTACGAAGCACACTCAACACTGGCAGTAGCGATGAACCGCATCGGCGCGAAATCGAACTCTGGTGAGGGTGGTGAAGATCCAATGCGTTTCGAGCGCAAAGAGAACGGTGACTGGGAGCGCTCTGCAATCAAACAGGTTGCTTCAGGCCGTTTTGGTGTGACGTCTTACTACCTAACTAACGCAGATGAGCTACAGATCAAGATGGCTCAAGGCGCGAAACCAGGTGAAGGTGGTCAACTACCAGGTGATAAGGTTGATGACTGGATCGGTGCCACACGTCACTCGACTCCGGGCGTAGGTCTAATCTCGCCACCACCGCACCACGATATCTACTCAATCGAAGATTTGGCTCAGTTGATCTACGACTTGAAGAACGCAAACCGTGCTGGCCGCGTTAACGTGAAGCTAGTATCGGAAGCAGGTGTAGGTACCATCGCATCAGGTGTAGCGAAAGCGAAAGCCGACGTAGTTCTTATCGCTGGTTTTGATGGCGGTACAGGTGCATCACCGATGTCGTCAATCCGTCACACAGGTCTACCTTGGGAGCTAGGTCTAGCAGAAACGCACCAAACGCTTCTGAAGAACGGCCTACGTAACCGTATCGTAGTTCAATCTGATGGTCAGATGAAAACTCCTCGCGACCTTGCAGTAGCAACACTTCTGGGTGCTGAGGAGTGGGGTGTAGCAACAGCAGCGTTGGTTGTTGAAGGCTGTATCATGATGCGTAAGTGTCATAAGAACACCTGTCCTGTTGGTATCGCAACACAAAACAAAACGCTACGTGAGCGCTTCGACGGCCGCGTAGAAGACGTAGTGACATTCTTCCAGTACATGGCTGAAGGTCTACGTGAAGTGATGGCTGAGCTTGGCTACCGCACTATCGATGAGATGGTAGGTCAGTCGCACAAACTGAAAGTGCGTGAAGACATCCAACACTGGAAATACAAGAACCTAGATCTGTCTCCTGTGCTTCACATTGAGCAAGCTCGTGATGAAGATGGTGTTTACAACCAAACACAGCAGAACCACAACCTAGAAGAAGTTCTAGACCGTAAGTTGATCCAAGCTGCGATTCCAGCACTTGAAAAAGGCGAAGCCGTAGACGCGGAATTCCCTATAATCAACACGGACCGCTCTGCGGGTACCATGCTATCTAACGAAATCTCTAAGGTTTACAAAGACGCAGGTCTACCTCAGCCAATGAACGTGAAGTTCAATGGTTCTGCAGGCCAATCTTTCGGTGCTTTCCTTGCTAAGGGCGTGAAGTTCGAAGTGGAAGGTGATGCGAACGATTACTGGGGTAAGGGCCTATCTGGCGGTACGCTAGTACTTTACCCAGATGCGAAATCAACCATCGTTGCTGAAGATAACATCGTTGTAGGTAACGTATGTTTCTACGGCGCGACCTCTGGTGAATCATACATCCGCGGTATGGCCGGTGAGCGTTTCTGTGTACGTAACTCAGGCGCGAAAGTGGTTGTAGAGGGTGTTGGTGACCACGGTTGTGAATACATGACTGGTGGTGTCGCAGTAATCCTTGGCTCAACAGGTCGTAACTTTGCGGCAGGTATGAGTGGCGGTGTGGCTTACGTTTGGGATAAGTCAGGTGACTTCGAAACTAAGCTAAACCCTGAGTTGGTAGACCTAGATCCAATCGAAGAAGAAGATCGTGAACTACTAAAAGAGATGCTAACTAAGCAGGTTCAATTCACAGGAAGTGAAGTTGCTCAGTCTTTCCTAGACAACTTTGAAGTAAGCCTAGCCTCAATGGTTAAGGTTATGCCGCGCGACTACAAAGCGGTACTTCAAAAGCGTAAGGCTGAAGCAGAGCAAGCACAAACGGAACAAGTGGAGGCAGTATAATGGGTAAGCCTACTGGATTTTTAGAGCATGGTCGTGAGCTTCCAAAGAAGCTCGACCCATCAGTTCGTATCGAAGACAACAAAGAGTTCGTACTTAACGAAGAGTTTGGCGACAAGATCAATACTCAAGCTTCTCGTTGTATGGACTGTGGTGTCCCTTTCTGTCACAGCGGTTGTCCGATTGGTAACATCATCCCAGAATTTAACGACGCGGTTTACCGTGACAGCTGGGAAGAGGCTTGGAACATTCTAAGCTCTACCAACAACTTCCCTGAATTCACAGGTCGTGTGTGCCCTTCTCCTTGTGAGAGCGCTTGTGTTCTTGGTATCAACCAAGACCCAATCACTATCTGTAATATCGAGAAGACGATTGTAGAAACTGCGTACCGTGAAGGGTACGCAAAACCAAAAACACCTCGCTCTCGCACAGGTAAAACGATAGCAATCATCGGTTCTGGCCCTGCAGGTCTTGCAGCAGCTGAGCAGCTAAACAGTGCGGGTCACTCAGTGACAGTATTTGAGCGTGATGAGAAAGTTGGCGGCCTACTACGCTTCGGTATCCCAGACTTCAAACTGGGTATGGACGTGATTGATCGTAAGATCAACTTGATGGCTGAAGCGGGTGTTGAGTTCAAAGTAAACCAGCACATCGGTGTTGATGTGAATGCTCAACAGCTTCGTCAAGAGTTCGATGTGGTACTGCTAACAGGTGGCTCAACGGTTCCACGTGACCTTCCTGTTCCAGGTCGTGAACTGAAAGGCGTTCACTTCGCAATGGAATTCCTTGGTCAAAACAACCGCCGCGCAAATGACATGGATCTTAAAGGTGAAGAAATTCACGCGAAAGACAAGCATGTTGTAGTAATCGGTGGTGGTGATACCGGCTCCGACTGTGTGGGTACGTCTAACCGTCATAAAGCAGCAAGCGTTACTCAGGTTGAGATCATGCCGATCCCACCAGAGAAGCGTCCTGCAAACATGCCTTGGCCTCAGTATCCAATGATCATGAAAACAACCACTTCTCACGAAGAAGGTTGTGATCGTCACTGGAACATTCTGACTAAAGAGTTTATCGGTAACGATAAAGGCGAAGTCACTGGTCTACGTATCGCAGACATCGTTTGGCAAGATGCTAAGCCTGGTGAGCGCCCAGGGTTTGAAGAAGTAGCAAACTCAGAGCGTGTTATTCCATGTGACATGGCATTCCTAGCAATGGGCTTCCTACACCCAGAACCAACAGGTGTACTTGCTCAATTGGACATCAAACTGGATGATCGCGGCAACGTAGCAACTGACGGCTTCGCAACCAACCAAAAAGGTGTGTTTGCAGCGGGTGATATGCGTACGGGTCAATCTCTGGTTGTACGTTGTATCAACGAAGGTCGTGAATGTGCTATTGCTATCGATGACTTCCTAATGGGCAACTCAAACCTAGAAGCGAAAGCAGACTCTTTGATGCTTTCTGCATAGAATTTTAATAACAATTCCTTCCAAACTTTTGGCCAACACTCTGTGTTGGCCTTTTTTGTTTCTGCAATACAGTACGCTTGTTATTTATCTATTTATCCATTTTTTATGAATTAAGACGAAAAAATGACATGTAACAACAATGATTAATAATCATTATCAACTGGGTTAATAAGTCTAGAAAACACGACAAAACAATAGAAAAAATCACAACTTGGTCATTTTTAGCGCGCATTTACAGATTAATTAACTATTCAAAATCCCCCTAGCTAGAAAACCAACTACTTGCTATCAATTTTTTAACATGATAAGTATGGAGATCGCTTTAAAAGAACAAGAATCGTTCAAATAAGAAAACCAACATTTTCTGCAGGAGCAGTCTAGTTGGTTTCCCCATTCGATGTTGTGAAAGGCTTCACTCACGATTGGGATATAAGCTGAGGCTTCGGCACTGTAGTGATACATGCCAAAGGAACCCGCAGTCTCAACTGCAAGCAATCAAGGAAATGATCGAATGAATCAGGAATATCGCTCGCTTTATGACCGCGAGCATGAACACTCCAGCTGTGGGGTGGGCTTCATCACCGATAAAACTGGTGAACAAACCCATCAACTGCTGTCTCTGGCCCACCAAGCTCTGTGTACTATTCCACATCGTGGAGGTATGAATGCAGAAGGTATTGGTGATGGCGCTGGGGTCAACATTGACCTGTCGATTAACTTTTATCGTCATCTACTCAAGTCCTCAAACCTTGAGTCTGGCGACTTTGGTGTTGCGAACTTCTTCTTTCCTTTCAATCGTGAACACCATGCTCAAGCAAAACAGCTCATAGAAGAAAATCTATCTAAGTATCAACTGGATATTGCACTGTGGCGAGAGGTCCCTATCGACCCATCTGCGGTTAACGATGCGTCACGCCAAGTTCAGCAATCGATCCAGCAAGTGGTATTTTTAAATGGTGATTTGTCTCGCAACGCAGATCTTTTCGAACATCAGATCAACCTAGCGTTGGGGGAAATTGAATCTGTAGGCTTCACTGATGATGCTCTATCTGGTTTCTATCCGCTGTCGATGAGTTCAAAAACTCAGGTCTATAAAGGACGTCTAAACTCGTGGGAAGTCGTACCCTATTTTAGTGACCTCAGCCACCCTGAGCACCACATCACGACCCTATTCTTCCACACACGTTTTTCAACCAACACTGCGCCAGCTACCATGATGGCTCAACCTTTCCGTCGTATGGCGCACAACGGTGAATTGAACACGGACAAGAAAAACCGACTCAGTGAAGATGCCATTGCACGTCAACAACAGAAGCGAGTGATCTTTCCAAAAGGTCAGTCAGACTCTGCTCGACTCGACCAAACACTGGCGCGCCGTGTGGTTGAAGATGAGTTAGACATTGTTACCGCTGTATTGGCGATGATGCCACCAGCATGGGAAAACGATGAACGTCTCTCTCCTGAAGTGAAAGCGATGCTTGAGTACTTCAGTCTTTCTGAAGAGAAAAACGATGGTCCAGCAGCGCTCATTTTCTCCGATGGCCAAAAAGTCGGAGCTCGATTAGACCGACTAGGACTGCGTCCACTACGTAGTGTTGAAACAGACCGCTACCTTGCAGTGATGAGTGAAGCCGGTCAGATTGATTTTCCCGCAGAAGAGATTGTGCGCTTTGGACGAATCCAAGCTGGTGGCATGATCTACTTCGATCACGCGACAGGTCGTAGCTACGAGACCAACGAGATCCTCGAAACTCTGGCTAAAGAGCGTAACTATGGCGCTCTACTTGAGTCAGCTCGTATTACCCTTGGCGATCTTGAGGCAGCATCTTTAGATAGCGTGACTGAAAACGAAAATTTCAGCGCCTACAGCCGTCATGTGGCCTACTCTCTAAACCAAGAGAGCTTTAAATTCTTCCTCGATCCTATGATTGAGCACGGTGCTGAGAAGATCACTGCGATGGGCTTTGGCCTAGCACCAAACGTGCTGACCGATGAAGAAGGCGGCATGTCCAAGTACTTCAGCCAACGTTTTGCACAGGTCACCAACCCACCTCTCGACTCTTTACGTGAATCGGATGGTATGACGCTGCGTGTCGCTCTTGGTGCGAAGCCCAATTTCAGCCCAAGCGAAACCGTACAACTGGTTCTCAACTCACCAATTCTACAACCTCAACAACTTGAACAGATTTTCTCGCAAGATCGAATCAAAGTTGAAACATTTGATGCCCTTTTCAATCCAACATTAAATAGCAGGGAAGATAATTCCGCGCGCGTTGCTGAAGCACTTACTGAACTCTGTGACCAGATTCAGGCTTCGGTTGAGAACGGTACCAATATTGTGGTGCTGAGCGATAAACAGATTGGCAATGGTAAGGCTGCACTACCAGCGATTCTTGTCGCTACCGCCGTCAACCAAAGACTGATTAAACGCGGTCTGCGTTTCGATGCCAGCGTGATTTATCAAACGGGTCAGGCAGCAAGTAGCCATGACATCGCCTGCCTATTAGGTTTTGGTATCTCAGCCGTCTGCCCTATCTCTGTCTACCACCGCGCCAAAACGCTGTGTAACAACCAATCGATTGAGCAAGGCTTAAAGAACTTCCAAAAAGCCTGCGAAAAATCGCTGATGAAGACCATGGGTAAATTTGGCCTTTGTACGGTAGAGAGTTATATCGGTGGTGAGTTCTTCGAGTCTAACTTCCTGGATACCGATTCAGAACAACTCAACAGTTTCTTCCCGAATATCAGCTCGCCAGTTGGCGGTGCACAATTTGATGATCTAGCGTGGAGCTCTGCAAAGTGGCACTTTAAAGCCCTAGCGATCAACGAAGAAAATCAGATCCCGTTACTAGGTCTGTTTAAAGAACGTCAAGATGGCGCGGGCCACAGCTTCGGTAATACCGCGGTTCGTGAATACATCAACATGACGCAGGAAGAGGTGCGCTACGTTGATCCAGTTGCTGAACAAGCGCTTGAATCCACCGTCGCCACCAGCGAAGACGTTGCGTACAAGCAGACAGGTTATGAGAAACTCAGCTCTGAAGAGATCGATAA
>NZ_JCBDGU010000020.1:0-43243 GCF_059834255.1 Vibrio sp. R11-SG3-ISO9 | reverse complement strand
AGCGAATTCTTGCGGCTCTGCATTCGATAGCCCTTCAAGGGTGTTGTAAATGAGAGTGGATTTATCCATAAACTGTCCTTAGTACATCTGTTAAAAATGAAAGCATTATGCACTCTGTGTAGTATTGTTTCTGGGATTCCGATCGCAATATGTGTTAATTAATCGTTATCTTTAGTGATTGATCTCTAATGAATAATGACTCAATAATGTAAAAAAGAGACCTTGAGCAGGTCTCTTTTGCCAGGGCGTGTTGATCTTTTGAGCTGGTTTTTGCAGCGAGTTGCTGGGTATTTATACAAGGCAGAGGCTTTGATGTGTAGCTAGCCTACATGAGAAGCCGATAACGCAGTAGAAATAACCAGCAAACGCTGCCCGAAGGGTTCGGCTAAAAGCGTTTTACTCTTTGTTGAGGGAGATTTGCTTAGAATGACTAGGCTACGTCTCCCTCGCCGCGATTAAAACGCTTTTATCTCGAACAAAATTCAACCACGAAAGGTCAACACGCCCTAGATCATGTCCTTTTAAACCAACAGATATCGTTATTTGATATGGATATTGTTGTCTCTCCGGTCATACATATCAGGGGTTGTGTGTAACCCGCCAGCGTATCCCGCCGCTTCTAAGGTCTCTCTCACTTCTCGAACGTATTCCGGTGTAACAGGGTCGTGTCTGTCTCCTAGGTTTTTACGTACAAAGGTGATGAGTTCTGCCAAACTTTGGTCAGAGAGTACCTCTTCAAAACTGGCCATTGGCATGAAGTTTCTATCTTTATCGAGATAGGTTGGTTGTAGGCCTCGAACCGTTACTGCAACAGTGTTAAACGGATCGCTGTGCATGATGATCCCGTTGTTTAGCAGAGTAGGGGCTATTGGGTCTCGACCTTTACCATCATCACCGTGGCAAGCCCCACAAGTTTGACGGTAGGTCGTGTAGATATCAGACTGATACGCTGCTTCATCAAAACCTTTCGGCTGCAAAGGAACTGCGTCAGGTGAGATGATATTGTGGGTATCGCCTTGTAACAGGTAATACGACATTGATTCGATATCTTCCCGCGTCATTAAGCTCAAGCTATTTTTTACCACGTCAGCCATGCCCGCAAATGCGGTGCCTTTGTCTGAGTGACCAGTGTGCAAGAAGTCCGTTAACGTCTTTTCATCCCATCCATCAATGTAGAGCTCGTTAGCAGTAATATCTGGAGCGTTCCAACCATCAATTAAGTTGCCTTGGAATATACGTTCAGGTATCAAAGCTTGAGCGATATTTCTCGGGGTGTGACACTCAGAGCAGTGTCCGAGCCCAGCCACCCAGTATTTACCCTGTTGCCACTTCTCGACATCTTCCACACTCTCTTTAAGTTCCTGTGGCACTTGATAGTCGATTGGGTCGGTGTCCATAAAGACAATGTTCCAGCCTAACAGTCCAAGTCTGATGTTGGATGGGAATATCATGCTGTTATCATCATTTCTGCGAGAAACTGCAGGGATTGACTGCATATATTCCCAAAGGTCTATCATGTCTTGATCAGTGAGGTATTGATAGGAAGTGTAGGGCATTGCTGGATAGAGGTAGCCCTCTTTGCCTTTACCCCTGACCAATGCATCCCTAAAGTCATCAAAGTCATATCGACCGATGCCTTCACTGGCGTGAGGGGTTATATTGGTTGAGTAAACAGTACCAAACGGAGTCACAAACGGTAGACCACCTGCAAAGGGTTCCCCACCTTCAGCACTATGACAAGCAACACAATCACCGGCATGAGCAAGGTACTCACCACGTTCAACCGAGTCCGCTTTTAAAGCAGCAAGTCTTTCTACTTCGGTATGTTCTGAATGGCGGATGTAAGCGCCCAGGGCAAGAATCTCGTTTGCTGTAAGTTGTCCTTCAAAGGCTGGCATTAAGTTGTTGAGGCCGTAATTGATTGTGTGTTGTATCTCTTCGATACTGCCGCCGTGCAGCCAAATACTGTCTGAGAGGTCTGGTACACCAATAGTAGGGTTAGCAACAGTGCCATCAGCATGACAGGAAGCGCAGTTTTTTATGAAGAGGCTCTTGCCCAGTTCGACTTTGACCTCTGGCACGTCGGTGTGACGCTGATTGAGAGAGGCGAGATAGTAAGACATTTTGGATATCTCATCAGGTCTCAGAATCTCACTCCAACCCGGCATCGCGCCGTTTCTGCCTTTGGCGATAGAGTGGATAATGGCATTGTCGTCACCACCGTATAACCACTCTTGATCAATGAGATTGGGGAAGTGCTTCTGACCTTGAGCATTGTCTCTGTGGCATGCTGCGCAATGGGTTTGAAACAGAATTTGGCCACTGGCAACAATTTCAGGTACCAAAGCTAAGGTGTTGAGATCGGTTTGAGTCTGTATTGCTATTTGCTCGTCCAGTGAGGTAGACGGGGAGCTCAATCTGTCATCGCTCTGTTGCCAATCAACTAGACCTCTCCATTCTCCCATACCGGGGTACAGCACGAGGTAACCAGCAGAAATAACAAAAGCGATGGCGTAGCTAACAAATAACAACTTAGGTGGAGGCGCGTCTTTCTCTTCAATGTTATCAAAAGTACCGACGGTATGGTCTTGGTCGGCTTTATGGTTACTGCGCCAATATTTAACAACCACAGAAACCATTAAAACAAAGAAGACTAGGGTGCAAATGATCGCCCACCAGTTCCAGAATGTACTCATGGTGACACCTCCTGTGCTGTATCTTGCCCGAGGCTTTGTAAGTAACGAATGAGCGCTTCTGCTTTGGTTTTGCCTCTTACTTGTAGCCTCGCTTCGCTGATCTCCCTATCTGTATATGGCACACCGAGAGTTCGCAGCGTTTTCATCTTGTCTCCAATGTCATCACCTGAAAGCGTTTGTTCGAACAACCAAGGGTATGCGGGCATGATTGACGTAGGTACGACTTGTCTAGGGTTAATGAGATGGATAACGTGCCACTGGTCAGAATATTTTCGACCTAGGTTAGTAAGATCGGGCCCAGTACGTTTTGAGCCCCAAAGATTTGGGAATTCATAGATGTCGTCAGCTTCTTGATTCGCACGACCGTTGCGCTTTACCTCGGGAGCGAGTGGGCGAACCATCTGTGTATGACATACATGGCACCCTTCGCTGATGTAGATATCACGGCCAGCTAACTCCAGTGCAGTGAGGGGCTTAGCTAAGCTTCCTTCGGCTATATCTGCGGTGCGCACAATATTAGGGACAACCCATACCAATAGTGAGAAGGAGGCGACGACGACCGTTGTGATAATCAGGATCCAAACCGATTGAGTGAAGTCTTTACTCATAATCTATGACTCCTTTGCTACAAGCGCACTCGGCATGCGAACAGTTTTGTAGAGGTTGACGGCCATCAATAGCAGACCCAACACAAACAGAGCACCGCCAAAGAAACGCAGGAACAACCACGGAGCCTTGAATTCCATAGCTTGTACGAAGCTATAAACTAATTCGCCGTTGTCGTTTTGTGTTAGCCACATGTAGCCTTCGCCGATACCTGCGACCCACAGTGCAATGGCGTAAAGAGCAACCCCAGCATGCGCGAGCCAAAAATGCCATTTAAGTAGCCTTGGTGACCACAGTTCGGTTTTATTCCACAGTCGAGGAATGAAGTAGTAGAAGACCGCAATGCCTGACATGCCAACCCAACCTAGAGCACCTGAGTGAACGTGCCCGATAACCCATTCGGTATTGTGAGCGAGCATGTTAAACCAGCGAATCGCGAGTAGAGGGCCTTCGAATGTCGCTAAGCAGTAGTAGAGAATCGCCGAGAAAAAGAACAACAGGATATAGTCGTTTTTTAGTTTCTCTTTGTTCTGAAGCAGTGTCATGGCGCTGTTGAACGCACCCGCCCACGAAGGAAGCCAAAGAATCAATGACATCACAATGCCGATGTTTTGTACCCACACAGGAACAGAGGAGTAAATCAAATGATGGGTTCCTGCCCAAGTATAGAAACCGACCAAGCCCCAAAAGTGGATTACCGATAGACGGTATGAGTAAATCGGACGGTCAGCGGCTTTGGGGATGAAGTAGTAGTTCATACCGATGATGCCAGCTGTAAGCAGGAAGCCAACTGCATTATGTCCCCACCACCATTGGACGATAGCGTCTTGAGCGCCGGCAAATACCGAGTATGACTTCATTGCTGAAACAGGCATGGCAAGATTGTTGATGATAAAGATCATCGCGATAACGATAATGAATGCCGCGAAGAACCAGTTAGCAACAAAAATATGTCCCACCTTGCGTTTGGCTATCGTACCGAAGAAGAGAACGGCGTAAAGAACCCAAACAAAGACAATTAACAAGTCGATTGGCCACTCTAGTTCAGCGTACTCTTTAGAAGTAGTGTAGCCCGCTGGGAGTGAAATCAAAGCAAGTAATAGTACGATCTGCCATCCCCAGAACACCATCCACGCCAAGCTTTTGTTGAAGAGTTGGCAATGTCCGGTTCGCTGAGCAATGTAAAGTGAAGTCCCCATAAGGATATTCACGACGAATCCGTAGATGACGCCGGAGGTGTGAAGTGGGCGCAGGCGACCGAATTGAAAGTACTGAGAGTCGAAATTGAGGATGGGCCAGTAGAGTTGCGCAGCTAGAATCACCCCGATTAACATTCCTAAAATGGCCCAGGTGAAAGATGCCAGAATGAAGTACTTAACCACCTTCACACTGTATTGCGTTGTCACGTTATCCATAACAAGCTCCTGTAAAGGTTACTTTTCGTTGCCGAGTTGTGAGTAGAAGTAGGAGATATCCTCAATGTCTTGGTCGGAAAGAGCATCAGCTTGTTGCTGCATTAAAACGGCAAGTCCACTGGTACGCTCGCGAGTTTGATAGTCTTTAAGCGATGAAATTAGATACCCCATTTTTTGACCGCGTAGATTTGGGTAGGGCTCTTGAGTTGAGATGCCGTCTTCGCCATGGCAGGTCATGCATACCTTGGCTTTCTGTTTGCCTATCTCGAACTGCTCATCGTTGCTCACAGCATGTGCTGAGGAAAAGAGAGCAGTTGTGACGACCAGAGAGGTGAATAGTGTCTTCGGATTCCATCGATCTTGAATTAAGCTCATCACTGTTTCCTTAGAAGTGTGAAGATACATCGCTAAGTGGCCAATTCTCAGCTGCCAAGCAGCACAATCGCGTTGTTATGTGCATTTAGGTCCGGTAAATGCAATTTATAAAGGTTAAGCACAGTTGTGTAGAAGTGCTAATTGGAAAGGTTTTTCTTTTAGTTGTTTTAGTAGTACGTAAAGGGTGTCTGTTTCGGATTAGTTCAACTGAAAGAAAAACAACAGAAAGCGAAGTTAGAATTGAGTTGCGGCTGGGTTCGTATTAAGTATGATCAGAACTTTGCTCTTTGAGAGCACGTTATGAGTCAACCTATTTGTGAGCCTGACATGCCGCTAGAACACCAATCCTCGACCTTTGAAACGATTGTAAATACACGACGTTCAGTTAGAAAATATGATGCGAACGCAGAGTTTAACCATGATGATGTTGCGACAGCACTAGAGTTAACGACTTTGGCACCAAATAGCAGCAATATGCAGATGTGGGAGTTTCATCGTGTTATCTCTTCCGACAAACGTGAGAAGCTTGCTGAATATTGCATGGGTCAGAACGCAGCTAAAACGGCGAATGAGCTTGTCGTGTTTGTCGCGACAACACACAACTGGAAAGAGCGTGCACAGCGCAACGCTCAAAAAGTACGTGAGGCATTTAAAGGTCGTGAAGACGCCGCAGCAAAGCGCGCTCTCAAATATTACGAAACCTTGATTCCAATGGTTTACAACAACGACGCGTTCGGGATTCGAGGTGTTTTCCGCAAGGCCTATAGCTGGTGGCTTGGTCGCAACAAACCTATGGTGAGAGAAGTCAGTAAAACCGATGTTCGAGTTTGCTTACACAAAAGTGTTTCCCTCGCCGCAATGACTTTTATGTATGCGATGCGTGAAAAAGGGTACGACACATGTCCAATGGAAGGCTTCGATTCTATACGAGTGAAAGCTCTGCTCGGCTTACGTGACAGTGACCAGATCACTATGATTGTGAGTTGTGGTGTCCGAACGGATGAGGGCATCTACGGTGATCGTCAAAGAGTGGAGATGGACACTGTGATAAAAAGTCACTAACACTTCAACGATGAAAACCCTACCCAATGTGATAGGGTTTTTTCTATCGTGAGCTTTGGCTTTCATCCACCTCCGATTCTCAATTCCTTGTCGTGATTTTCCATTCCTTGTCTTATTACGGTTGACGTCACCGTAACAAACAGACACTCTTAATATGCTTATAATCCAGTTGCTTATCTAACGGTTCGAACCTAAGGAACGACTATGCCAAACCTGTTTTCAGAGATACCCAAAGACATTCCAAATGAGATATTTGAGGATATTGTCTCTACCGAGAGTATTCGCATTGAACGTATCGTTTCTCAAGGGCAAAGCTCACCAGAAACGGGTTGGTATGACCAAGATGAACATGAATGGGTATTGGTGTTGAGTGGACAAGGGGTTATCGGTTTTGAAGATGGTTCAGAAGTGACTTTGAACTCGGGTGATTACATCAACATCAAAGCACACCAGAAGCACAAGGTTGTGCGTACGGCCGCTGATGAAGCCACTGTTTGGCTCGCTGTTTTCTATCGCTAGGTGATGTGACTGAAATAAGATGGAGTAGAGGTAACAGTATGTTTATTAAATTTAATGTGTATGGGCAAAAAATGTCGGTACAGCGCAAGGGCGACGAATGGCTGCTATTTAAAGAGTCCGATACTTCCATGCGAGCAAGAGTATACGACGTTGTGATTCCATCTGATCTTCAAGAGCAAGAGTTGAGAACTTATCTTGCTGATATTTACCATGAGTTCGCAAGATCAGAGTTCCCTGATGTTGTAGAGATTTAACCGAAACAAGTGTTGAGAAAAGGCATTCTGATGATTATTCGAGAGTATCAACCCGAAGATGCAACGCATTTGTGGGACCTGTTTTTTAATACCGTGAGAAACGTAAACATCCAACACTATAGTCAGGCTCAGGTTGAAGCGTGGGCACCTTCTGAATTTTCAATGGAGGTTTGGCAAAACAAGATGGATAAGACCCGTCCCTTTGTTGTTGAACTGGAAGGAGTCGTTGTTGGGTATACAGACTTGCAAGAGAGCGGGTTGATAGACCATTTCTTTTGT
Source organism: Vibrio sp. R11-SG3-ISO9 (assembly GCF_059834255.1). Classification (NCBI taxonomy): domain Bacteria; kingdom Pseudomonadati; phylum Pseudomonadota; class Gammaproteobacteria; order Vibrionales; family Vibrionaceae; genus Vibrio; species Vibrio sp. R11-SG3-ISO9. The sequence goes on along the minus strand of NZ_JCBDGU010000020.1, from coordinate 36,037 downwards.
CATCATGAATATCAAGGACGAGGCGTCGGCCGACAACTCATGTCACACGTATTGGACTTAGCAAAACAAAAGGGATTAAAAAGGGTCTTTTCTGAAGTAAGCATCACAGCGCGTCCTTTTTACGAGCACTTTGGATTCTCTGTAGTGAATGAACAGACTATCGAAGTCCGTGGGCAAACCATGAATAATTTTGTGATGGAAAAGCTATTAGACTAGATATTTTCAGTCTGGAATTGACGTATTTTCAGTAAATCTACGGTTGTTGCTGACAGGTCAGCTTGATAATTTTCCGGTTAGCAAAACCATTAACTTAATGGAACCTTTGAGTAAGGATCATAATGGGTTTAGAAGCCTTATCCTTTGCCGTCGATGTACTCATTACAACTTGTTGTATGTACATTGCTTCGAAAATGTCTTTCGTATCTGCGGATTTTAAGTCCTTAGCGCTGATTGCTTTTATCGTCTTAATCATTGCACTTATTCCAAGTGTTGGAGGCATATTGAGCTTAATCTCATTTGTCTTCTTACTGACTAAAGCAACTCATTCATCCGTTGGTGATTGTGTTTGGGTTGTACTCTTCACTAAGGTCATTTCATTGTTGTTTGTTCTGTTGATTGGTAGCGCGCTTTATTAGTGTTTTGGCACTTTTGTAGTATTGACTTCGCCGCTTCTCAGGAACCTACCATGATAGACGCTCACCTTTATGACCAGATTAAATGGCCGTGTGACCTCTCCAAGATTGTGATTGAAAAACTCAAGCAAATCGCTGTACTTAAGCAGGGGATTGATGCGCTAGAAATCACGAAACGTTATCAGAATGTTCCAGGGGTCTATTACATCTTAAGCGGCTCTGCTGGTCTCTGTTTTTCGACACAAAATATGCAACACATGTCTGGTGGGGTCATTGGTAGAGGGGATTGGATAGGGGCATTAGCTGTTTACAAGGAATACCAACTGTTCGCGGTTGCTGAGGAAGTCAATCCTCTCTCTATGGTCTTCTTTCCTCGAAAAAAGGTTCGTGATTTGGCGGAAAAAGTGCCTGAAGTCTACAAATGGTTACTACATTGTGCGACGCAAAGCTACTCGGTGTGGATGCAAGCGTACTTGACCTCGATTCATGAAAAGGAACAGAAAACCGTTTATGTGCTGTTAGAGCTTGCCGCGAGACAAAACACGGACGTCAATGATGTGGCAAGAATCGATGTTTCCCAAAGCCAGCTGAGTTCGATTACTGGAATCTCACGCCCACGCTTGAATGAAGTCTTAAAAAACCTAGAGAAAAAGAAAGGAATTAAGACGCATCGAGGCAGGGTGGTGATCTCTGATTTCGATGTTCTTTACCATTGCATTTCACCGATGAACCTGATGTTGAGAGACCCCTCTGACAGGTTGATGCCACAATTATCCGGCGAATAACACATAATTAATTTTTATATCAGTAAATGCTATTTTATGTTCTTTTCGGAACATACTAGCCACCAAGTTTTCTATAAATTTAGAGCCGAATACAGAAATTATAAATCAGTGATAAGTAACAGGAAGCTTAAATGAAAATGTCAGTGTTGGAATACAAAATCTGTGGTATCGGTGTATGGATAAAGGCGACAGTGTCACAACGTTGCGCTTACATGCTCGCGTTAGAGTACGAACGATTGGGGTGGCCAACCAGAATTGATGGCGAAGCTAGAGATGTGTAGAAATGAGAAAAGCTGGTATCAAACCAGCTTTTTTATTTTAAACCTTTTCTATTGTGAACCTTGGCTTAGTGCACTTTGGAGTATCGCGCACTCGTGATGGCTACTTATTCACAAACTCTTTGAAGCGTTGCTTCGTTGCGTCATCAGCTTTTTCATACCAGAAATACAGCATCTCTTCTGCAGTATTGTCCGACGCTTTTACATTCGCTGGTAGCGTTACAGGCTGAACTGGGGTATTTGCCGCTGCTGCATTAATCGTTGCTGCTGAAGCAGTTGCGCTAGCCAATGCTGCGACACCACCTTGTTTATTGTAGTTTGCCGCTTCTGTTGGGTAGTTTCGCCCAATCTGCATGCCTTTTTTCACTAACGTATCTTCTTTGGTCTCAACTGTTTGCTGATCTGAGTCAACAAGGCTCCATTGAAGATCTTTCATGCCTTCTTTTGCCGCGCTGATATTGCGGTACTTAGGCATATTGAATGTCAGTGTAGTGTTACTCGCATCAAATGTTGCGATGATGGTGTCACTGTCGATGAATTCACGGTCATTACCTTGATCAAAGGCTACCTGATATTGGAATACAATTTGGTTCTGACCATCTGGCAGTGTCATGGTTTTATGAGATGAGAAAAGTCCGCCATCTAGGTCTGGTTTACTTTCGTTAACCGCTAAGATGTCCACACTTGAAGGGACTTTGATTTCAACGTCAGCAGAAGCGAAAGGTGCCGCTACCAATGCAGTGATTAAGGCAATCTTTTGTGTCGTTTTCATAATCGGGCAAGTTGTTTGGAAAGAAGGAATTACAATCTCACGCACGCGCGTCGAGTTCAAGCGATGTCTATGAAATTAAGGATATTTTGCGGAATCTTAACGTAACTGAAACAAACAGTGATGAGTGACCGAACAGCTAGTCACTCATTTTAACGATTATTCTAAATAGAAGTAACCGTTGTCCTTCTTACAAATTGGGATCTCCATGTTACCCACGAAGTCACCATCGACGTAGCAAGGGACATACGGCGTTGCTAAGGAAGAAGCGAACGTCATGGCAGGTGCAAGTGCAAAGAGAGCAATAATTATGTATTTCATCTTGTGTCCTTAAGTCTGAAGTACAATTTGCGCTGAGGATTAGCCTCTGCATGAGCTTTAAAAATAGTACAAATGATATAATTGTCAATTTGTGATACTGCTCGCTCATCATTTCCGAAATTTAGTCTACCTCTTTGTTATTTATGAGTTTTCTGACTGTCCAAGAACATATCGATATTCATAAAACATCAATACAACTCTGGCTTAGAGTTAACCCGTTTTTAATTGTTGTTGGTACTTATCGATGAGTCGTTTTGCTTGGTGGCTATTAACCGTTAAACGGTTGATTATCTGCTGCAACAGCTCTGCAGGGGGCATTTTCTCGTCATTCAAATCAAGTTCCACATCTTCAATAAGCATTAAGATTTCGGACATATCGAACCGTAATGAAACCTCTTTGATCGTCTGAATGATGGGGCTAATTTCATCGGGTTGGGAATGCGTAAACACTTCGATAAGTGCATCAATCTGAACGTCAAATTCAGCTTTCAGTGATTGCAAATATTCAATTTTCTCTTGATGAGAAAGATGTTCAGGAGATAGCAGATTACTGGTAGAAAGTTCTTCTTCAGTCATCGGTAGCTTGTCTGTTGGGTAGCGTGTTAAACGAGTGACGTTGCAGGGAATTCCAGTTTCACAATCTAGTGTGCGGATATATCGATTATCTTGAAATAGTTGTTCAAATTGCTCGATTGCGTTTTGCAGGCTGTTTTTCTGGAGAGGTTTAGTCAGTACAAAGTTAGCGCCGCACTCAATAAACTCATCATGAGCTTCTTTAAATACATCGGCAGTGCAAGCAAAAATGGCAGTCTTTAGTTTGAGCTTTTGCCTAATGTTACGAATGGCTTCTATGCCACTCATGTGAGGCATGTGATTGTCCATGATGATTAGGTCATATGATTGCTTCTTGAGCTTGTCTAAGGCTTGTAGTCCATCGTAGGCATTGTCTACCTTGAGGTCGAGTGACTCACAGAACTTCTTGATAACCATGGCGTTAATTTTATTGTCTTCAACAAGCAATACTGTGAAGTTTTTGAGAACAATACCGTGAGATTCAACGGCTTTTTGCTCTGTCTGTTGCTCTACCTGTTTGAGCTCAAATGGAATGCTGACGACAAACTGTGTTCCGACGTTGAGCTGACTAGATACTGAAATGTTTCCACCCATCAACTCGACCAACTGTTTCACGATAGATAGCCCAAGTCCCGTCCCACCAAATTTACGAGTTGTTGAGAGTTCAGCTTGCTCAAAAGCACTGAAGATTCCTTCTATCTTATCTTCAGCAATACCAATACCGGTATCTGTAACTCGCATTTGGACCGTTGCTGGTGATGTATCTTGTATATTGAATTCGAGCTCGACTTGGCCTTTTTCGGTAAACTTAACCGCATTACCTGCCAAGTTAAACAGTATCTGCCGAGTTCTCGCTTGGTCTCCAACCAATTGGGTGTTTTGCGGCACGTTGTTTTTGATGATGAGTTTAATGCCTTTGTCTTCCGCGAGAGAGGTAAGTGTTTTGTCTAAGTGAACGGTGAGATCGGGAATTGAGAATGGGCTGCTTTCAAGCTCCATTTTGCCTTGCTCTACTTTAGAGAAGTCGAGAATGTCGTTCAAAATAGTGACAAGGTGTTGGCCAGAGTCGATGATGACTTGCGCTTGTTTACGGGTATTTTGTTCTTTCGAGTCTTCACGAATGATTTGCGCGATGCCTAATACACCATTCATCGGAGTGCGTAACTCATGACTCATGGTTGCGAGGAATAAAGATTTGGCGTTGTTGGCTTTCTCAGCGTTGTCTGCCGCTATTTGATAAGCGACCGCATTCGTTTTCAGCTCATAGTAGCGCCATATCGCGATGGTAATGCAGAGTGCGAAGAGCAGTATAACAAGTGCTGTTGTGATGCTGGCAATGAGTCGATTAAGGTAATCTTGTAAGTCGATAAAGCCATGTTCGATCTGGTCGAGATAGGTAATATGCTCAGGAGATAATGCCTTTGAAATTAACTGCCTATGTTGTTGCTCAATCTCTCTAAACGTTATTGCAAGTCTTAGTGTTTCGTCGGTTATTAATGGGGAAGTTGTAGATTCCAATGCTTGTTGGTTTATATAACTAGAATCGTCATTAAGAGATTGATCCAAAATAGAGATGTTCGAGAGTAATGTACCGTAGGTTTGGCTTTGTGAATCGCCTGTTGAGGAGCTAACCAGCAAATCAGTAAGAGATTGAAGAATGAACTGACGGACCACAGTATGGCCCACAATATGGTCGAGGTGGTCGACGGTTTCTATCGAACGAAAGTAGAAGCTGTCTAGTAAAGCTTGGGTTTCCAGTTCTTTAAATAGGAATGAGTGTATCTCCGTGTTAGCGTATGTTTGGTGAAGTTGCTGCAGATCTTTTTCTAACTGCACTAGGCTCGCAGAGATTTCATAAGGATCGGAAATCCCATTTATCATACTGCCAGCGATGATGTCTCTTTTTGCTAGTACTTTATGGCCGAGCTCGCGGGTAGCCTCCCCATAATTGATGACTTTTCCGTATTCAGAGTACGCTAAAGTGATGTAAGCGATTAGGCCTACAAACATAGACGCAAAGAAAAGCGAGAGTAGTTTGAATTTATTCATTTTCGAACACCTCTAAAATGTGAGGGCGTTGTCCGGTTAGGGTTTCTAAGAAGCTTTTTAATTGCGCTATGGTTTCATCTTCAAATGTTTTTCCAAGCTGGCTTTCTCCCATGATTTTAATCGCTTCTTCGAGTGAATCGGTTTGACCATCATGGAAGTAGGGCGCTGTGATAGCGACGTTTCGTAAGCTCGCAACTCGAAATAGGTGCCTATCAATCTCTTTACCAGTAAACATATATCGGCCTTGGTCGTGGCTTCGCTCTTGCCCTGTTTTGGTCAATCCAAAGTAACCAAATCGCATCACCATTCCGCCGCCGATGTTAGTGCCTTGATGACAACGAATACAGCCCTCATCCTGAAAGGTCTGCCAACCTTGCTTGGCGCTTTCACCAATCGCATTTTCATCGCCTTTTAGGTATCTGTCGAAAGGGGAGTTAGGCGTTGTGAGGGCGTTCATGAACTCAACCAAACTTAATTTGATAGACTGTTCATTGATCTCTAAACCCAGCTCAGAGAACAACAACTCATATTGCTCAGATTGAGACACGTAGTTTGTAATGAGGGCCCAGTTAGAGTCCATTTCTGCTGTGTTATGTACTGGACCATCAATTTGAGAGTTCAACGTGTTGACCCGGCCATCCCAGAAGAATCGATAGTTGTAAGCGGTGTTAAATACCGTTAGAGAGTTACGCATCCCAGCCCCGTTTACACCAATTGAAATGGGGATCACCTCGGCACCGTTGGTTTGAAGGTGGTGACAACTTTCACAACTGATACTGCGGTTTGAAGATAAGTTGCGATCTTTAAAAAGCATCCAGCCCACCTTGGCAAGCGGTTTGTTCACGATAAGATTCGTTGGTATAGGAGTGATTCTATGTTGTGAGAGAGCATTATTGTGCTCAATATTGGAAGATGAGTGATCGTCTTTAATTGTTAGTTGAGTTTTTTCTAGATGATGCTCATTGTGCTGATGTCCATCGTGAGAAATAGCGCTCGTATGGTTAGGTCGAATGAGCGCTTCGTAGATAAGAACGACGACCGACATAGTAACAATAACGCCGAGTCCAACGAGATACGGTATTTTCATAACATTAGTTCCATCTAATGAACGATAAATAACACGGCGTAGTTGTTGGGTAAATCAGCTGAGTAAGTGGTTTCGCTTAATTCGCTCGGCTTTTAAATGATCTCATCAAATAATCTCAACGTACAAGCCTTGTTAAACTTTTATAAATTTAGTTTCATATCGTAATGCTTGCAAGCTGGGTGATTCTCTCAGCGATTCAGACTGTTTCTAATCCAAGAATGCAAAAAACCGCGAGAACAGAGTCCTCACGGTTTTATTGCTGTTCACTCTACTTTGAGAGTAAAGCTTATTGTGCTTGCCTCGCCGCAGCTTCTAGCTGTTGTAATCGACCTTGTAGCGAGTATGCTGCTTGGTTGAAGTTGCCTGGGTTCAATACTTGGCTCTTCTGCATTGGGTAGTCAGGTAGAGTCGCCATAAACTCTTGAACTTGTCCGCCTACCGGTACGAATAGCCACATGTTGTCTGCCATCCAACGTAGGTACATGCCAGATTCATGCGGTGCTTTTTCGAATGGGTCAGCACGTAGGTGTACGACTTGAGGCCAGTTTGGTTGGAAACGCACAGCGTCTGTGATGTTACCGTCCATTACCGCAAATGAGATCTTGAAGTCATTCCAACGAACCGCGTTTAACTCACCGTTTGCAGAGAAGTAAAGCAGGCTGTCACGTGGGCCTTGTTCTTCTTTACCTTCAAAGTATGGTAGGAAGTTGTAGCCATCTAGGTGAACACGCCAGTTTTTACCGTTGTAACGAGCACCGTCGTCAGACGCCAGTTTCTCTACAACTTTATCATCACCAGCTGCTGCTAGAAGCGTTGGGATCCAGTCTTGATGCGCCATGATGTCGTTGATCTTAGTACCCGGTTCAATCACACCAGGCCAGCGAACAAGTTGTGGTACACGCATACCGCCTTCGTAAGTTGTGCCTTTCTCACCGTGGAAGTAAGTTGCGCCGCCGTCAGGCCAAGATACTGTTTCTGCACCGTTATCTGTTGAGTAGATAACAATGGTGTTGTCTGCGATTTTCAGTTCGTCCAGCTTGTCTAGAAGCACACCAACGTGGTCATCGTGCTCTAACATACCGTCAGCGTAGATACTGATACCTGATTTACCTTGGTACTTCTCTTGTAGACGCGTCCAAACGTGCATACGTGTGGTGTTGTGCCAGATGAAGAATGGCTTGTCAGCTTTCACAGCTTTTTCCATAAATGCTAGAGATTCTTCTAGGAACTCTTCATCCGCATGCTCCATACGCTTACGCGTCATTGGGCCTGTGTCTTCGATCTTACCGTCAGCCGTAGACTTGATAACACCACGAGGGCCGAAGTTCTTACGGAACTCAGGATCTTTAGGGTAGTAGTATGTCTCTGGCTCTTCTTCTGCATTCAGGTGGTATAGGTTACCGAAGAACTGGTCAAAACCGTGGTTAGTAGGTAAGTGCTTGTCTTGGTCACCCATGTGGTTCTTACCGAACTGAGCTGTCATGTAGCCTTGTTCTTTCAGTAAGTCAGCAATCGTTGGAGCCCAGTCTGGAATACCGTGGTCAGAACCTGGCATACCGATAGTAAGCAGACCTGTACGGAACGGTTCTTGACCTGTTAAGAATGCAGCACGACCCGCAGTACACGATTGCTGACCGTAGTGGTCAGTAAACAGTGCACCTTCATTAGCGATACGGTCAATGTTTGGTGTTTCGTAACCCATCATGCCGTTGTTGTATGCACTGATGTTAAACACACCAATGTCATCACCCCAGATCGCAAGAATGTTAGGCTTTTCTGCAGCGGTCACTGCTGAAGAAGCTGCTAATAAGCCAACACCTAATGCTAGTTTATTAATTTTAGTACCCATAAGGACTCCGATTTACTTTTAAAAATAATGCGTTAAGTCAACACATCGATGAGCAAACATTAATCTCAAAAATCGGTTCTGTCCTTTTATAGTAGTTATAACCATTCGTTATGTGGGTTATCTAAGCTTCTGATTTTAAAGGGTTATGTTGTCTTTGTTTTAAGTTGGCTTACACAGGTTGTGTGATCTCTATCATGAAGTAGAACGTACATAGGCAAGTTTTTTAACGGTGGTGTTAGATAAGAAATGACAAATTAATTAATAGCTTACCCAATCTCGCTATTGTTTAAATCTTGGACTATATGTTGAAGGGCAGGACGCAAACAACTAAAGAAGAGGTTTCTATGACAGCAAAATATGGTGTCAAACGTCGGCTAGCGATATTGGGTTCCGCAATGCTAGTTGCAACATCAACGATGGCGGCTGAAAAGCCCAACATTTTGGTTATTTGGGGTGATGATATTGGTCAATCCAATGTCAGTGCTTACACTTTTGGCTTAATGGGGTATCAAACTCCTAACATCGATAGCATCGCCAAAGAAGGTATGATGTTTACCGATTATTACGCAGAGCAGTCTTGTACCGCGGGGCGTTCTACCTTTATTACCGGACAAAGTGTTCTCCGAACAGGTTTGAGTAAAGTAGGTCTACCGGGAGCGGACATCGGTTTGCAAGCTGAAGACGCAACCATTGCTGAGCTACTTAAACCAATGGGCTACATGACTGGTCAATTTGGTAAAAACCACCTCGGTGATAAAGATGAATTCCTTCCAACAGCACACGGGTTTGACGAATTTTTTGGCAACCTTTACCACCTGAATGCTGAAGAAGAACCAGAAAATGAAGACTACCCAAAAGACCCAGAGTTTCGTAAGAAATTTGGTCCGCGTGGTGTAATTAAGTCCTTCGCTGATGGGAAAATTGAAGATACCGGTCCGTTGACGCGCAAGCGTATGGAAACGGTAGATGAAGAAACGTTAGACGCGGCACTCGATTTTATGGATCGCGCTGTCAAAGCTGATAAACCTTTCTTTGTTTGGTGGAATGCGACTCGCATGCACTTTAGAACGCACGTACAGCCAGACAGCAAAGGCGTGACTGGTATCAGTAATTATGCCGACGGCATGGTTGAGCATGACAGACATGTAGGCCAACTACTGAAACAAGTAGATGACTTAGGCATTAAAGACAACACCATCGTATTCTATTCGACAGATAATGGCCCTCACATGAACTCGTGGCCTGATGCGGGTACAACACCGTTCCGTGGTGAGAAGAACACCAACTGGGAAGGTGCATATCGAGTACCAGCTATGGTTCGATGGCCAGGTAAGATTGAGCCAGGAACCATCTCTAACGAAATTATGCATCATATGGACTGGATGCCAACATTCCTAGCGGCTGCAGGTGACGACCAAATTAAAGAGAAGCTACTTAAAGGGCATACTGCGGGCGATAAAACGTTCAAAGTTCACCTTGATGGTTACAACTTCTTACCTTACCTAACCGGTGAAGAGGATAAAGGACGTCGTGCAGAGATCTTCTACTTCACTGATGATGGTGATTTAGCCGCGCTTCGTTACAACAACTGGAAAGCGGTGTTCATGGAGCAGCGAGCGACAGGTACGATGCAAATTTGGGCAGAACCGTTTGTAACATTGCGTCTACCTAAACTGTTCAACCTTCGTATGGACCCATATGAAAACGCAGATATCACTTCGAACACCTACTATGACTGGTTGCTAGATCACGCATACATGTTTGTTCCTGCGCAGGCATACGTCGGTAAGTTCTTGGAAACTTTTGCTGAGTATCCACCGAGACAAAAAGCGGCGAGCTTCAGTTTGGATCAGGTAATGGAAAAACTTCAGGAAAGCCACAACAAATAGTTTGGTATGAGTGAATCGAAAAAGAGCTCTTAGGGGCTCTTTTTTTTGTTTTCATTCAAGTCACAATATTTCATACATTGCGAACTAAATAATTGTATTAACGTTATTTTTTCGTCTACCTTATTAAACATAGGCGAGATTAAACAAGGAATGTTATGTCTGCGATGTTGTTATCAATGGTCAGTGGCGTCAAGCGCGTTTGTCAAACTGTTACCGTTGGGTTATTGCTTAGTTTGAGTAGTTATGTATCCGCACAACCAGCGAACTATGTTGGGTCTGAAGCTTGTATTGATTGCCATGCAGATCAAGTTGAAGCTTGGCAAGGTTCACATCACGACATGGCAATGAAACATGCAGATAAAACGTCTGTTTTAGGCGACTTTGATGATGTTCGTGTCATGCATGATGGAAAAGAAAATCGTTTTTTTCAAAATGGGAAGGAATACTGGGTCAATATCGAAGGGCCTGATGGTCAGTTTCATGATTATAAAATCAGCTATACCTTCGCTTTCGAGCCACTTCAGCAATACATGGTGGAGTTTGATGATGGTCGAGTGCAGTTGATTCCTTTCGCTTGGGATTCCCGCCCTAATGAAGCAGGCGGCCAGCGCTGGTTTCATCTCTATCCTGATACCACTAATACCGATGAGTTTTACTGGACCAACAGCGGCCAGAATTGGAACTTCATGTGTGCCGATTGCCATTCAACCAACCTGCAGAAAAACTACGACACAGAACAGAATCGTTATCAAACCACTTGGTCAGAAATCAATGTCGGATGTGAGGCTTGTCATGGGCCTGCAAGTGACCATGTTGACATGGCGAACAAATCAGAAAGTGGGGAAGCGCAATCAATCGGTGTTTCTTTTGATGCTGCCAGTCATTACGGTTTTGACCGGGATTTATCTAAAGCTGTAAAAGAGTGGGTATACCAAGAAGGGAATACGACACTTCAACCGAAAGACATTATTCATACCAATCAAGTGCAGACCTGCGCGCAGTGCCACAGCCGTCGCACACAACTCAATGAATCGGGAGACCATGTTAAGGGCTCTTTCTTTGATAAATACCGATTAAGCCTGATCTCCCCTGAACTCTACTACCATGATGGCCAAATTTACGATGAAGACTACGTTTTTGGCTCGTTCTTACAATCGGCAATGGCTGAGAAAGGCGTGACTTGTACCAACTGTCATGACCCTCATACAGCTGAATTAAAGATCGCCGAAGAAGCAGTATGTAGCCAGTGCCATATTGCCTCCGAGTACACCCCTGAAAAACATACTTTCCATCAAGCCGGCACTGAGGCGTCGAAATGTACGACCTGTCATATGCCAGAAACAACCTACATGCAGGTTGACCCACGACGCGACCATAGTTGGCATGTACCGCGCCCTGATATCAGCCAGCATATTGATACACCGAACGTGTGTACAAGCTGTCACGAAGACAAAACCGACCAATGGGCAGATGCTCAGATCGCTAAATGGTTCCCAGAATCCAAGTATCGTAACCAACAACACTTTGCCGTGGCTTTTTATGCCGATGCGATTGGGCATCGAGGCGCAGTGGATGCTTTGGCGTACTCATCGCAAGACTCTAGCCTAAGTAACATTATCCGGGCTTCGAGCCTTGAGCGTATGGCTGGAAATACGGGGCAAAATACGCTGATTTCACTAGCAAGAGCGATTAAGCATGACAACGAGATGATTCGATTGGGCGCTGTTGCGGGCTCTTCAGGTTATGAGTTCAGTGACCGTTGGCAGATACTTGAACCATTATTGACTGATTCAGTACTCTCGGTACGAAGTGAAGCTGCAGGTGCTCTAGTTCGTTATTGGCGAGAAATGAACCCGCTGCAAAAAGACATCATTAAACCCGCTTTGGCTGAGTACATAGAGATACAAGAGTTTAATGCGGACAGAGGTTTTGGACGCACTAACTTGGGTAACGTTTATCGAGATCTTGGCCAGCACGATAAGGCGATTGAATACTACCAAGGAGCAATAAAAATAGAGCCTTATTTTGAGAACAGCTACGCCAACTTAGCGGATCTTTATCGTGCTATGGGGGATGAAACTAAAGCGATGGCGACGCTGAAGCAAGGTATTGAAGCACAGCCAAAATCGAGTGTATTGCCTTATAGCGCTGGGTTAGCAGCACTAAGAGGAAAGGACTACGTTCAGGCGAGAGCATATCTTGAGCAAGCGGCGGAAATGGCCGACACCAATCCGCAGTACTGGTATGTCTATGGTCTATCATTAGAGCAGGTTGATGTGCTCGCGAGTGCCAGAGCGTTACAGCGTGCTTACACAGCGAGTCGTAATCCACAGCACCTCTATGCACAATGCGAAATTCTGGCACGTAACTCAGCGCAATCGGGAGTGAAACCAGCGTTCGATCGTTGTGTTCAGCAGCTAGAGAAAATCGCACCGCCAGATGCTGTTAATCAACTGAAAAGAATGATCAAATGATAGCCTTCTAACGGAATAAGACAGAACGACCATTGTGAGAAAAGTAGCTATTGCCTTTATAACCAATAGTTATAGCGCTTGTGAGTAGGATGTACACAGCATATCGAATTGATAAGGATGACCTATGAACCACGCACAGCAAGCGATAAATCGACTCATAGAACAAACTGAAAAAAGTGTTATCGGTCAGAGCCACGTTGTTAGAGCTCTGGTCATCGGTCTACTCACCAATGGACATGTTCTGTTGGAGGGTTTACCAGGAACCGCGAAAACACGTTCAGTGAAGTCTCTCTCTAATTTACTTAACGCGAGCTTTGGTCGTATTCAATTTACACCCGATCTCCTGCCTTCGGATGTGACAGGTACAGAGGTCTACCAAGAGGTCGAAGGTAAACCTCAATTACATTTTCAAGCCGGTCCTATCTTTAATAGCATTGTTTTGGCAGACGAAGTGAACCGTGCGCCCGCGAAAGTACAAGCAGCGTTACTTGAAGCGATGGCAGAAGGTACGATTACCGTTGGTGGTCAAACCCATGTATTGCCTGAATTGTTCATGGTGTTAGCAACCCAAAACCCAGTAGAGCAAGAAGGCACATACCCGTTACCTGAAGCGCAAATGGACCGTTTCATTATGAAAGTCACGGTTGATTACCCTGAAGATGCCGCTGAGCGTGACATCATTCGATTAGTAAGAAGTGAAGAGCTAGGGAGTGAAACCAGTTCTGAATTGATTACGCCCCAACATATTGAACCTGAACTTGTCATAGAAGCACGCCGTCAATTACCAGATATCACTGTCTCTGAACTTGTTGAAGATTATATCGTAGCTCTCGTCATGGCGACGCGAAAGCCTGAACGTTACAGCGATTCGAATCTACCAAAATGGTTAGAGATTGGAGCAAGTCCGCGCGCGTCAATTGCTCTTGATAAATGCGCAAGAGCCTATGCATGGCTACAAGGGCGTGACCACGTCACAATTGATGATGTGCGAGCTATGGTTCCCACTGTGTTAGGGCATCGTTTTTCTCTATCTTATGATGCGTTGGCCGATGGTGTTGACCACCAACGAGTGATCGAAGAGTTGCTTGACGCAGTAGAGATTGGTTAAACGGGAGGCGTTATGGCTAAGCCAACTCAAGCGCCACAGTCACAAGGGCTAGATCCTCGGCTGTACTGCGATTATGCAAAGCTCGTTCGGTTACAGGCTCAAGCCGAGTCGTTTACCTTATTGCCACACTTGAAGGCGGGCAGTGTGCTGTCTGGTCGTCATAATTCCTTGTTTCGTGGTCGCGGTCTGAACTTTGAAGAGTTAAGGCATTACCAATTAGGCGACGACATTCGAAATCTGGATTGGAAAGTAACGATGCGTACCGGTAAGCCACATGTACGTAGCTATACCGAAGAGAAAGACCGTAATGTGATTATCTGTGTCGACCAACGCAGTTCAATGTTTTTTGCTTCTCAATCCGTTATGAAGTCCGTGGTTGCTGCGGAGCTTGCGGCAATTTGTGGTTGGCGAGTGCTTAAAGACGGCGACCGCGTTGGCTACCTGATCGCATCACATCAAGCGCTATTTCACAGTAAGGCGCAACGTTCCCAAAATGATCTGCTTTCCCAATTAAAGCATCTAGTTAAGGCTAACCAGAGTTTAGATGTGGCTTCACATGATAATAACGATGTGACGTTCAGTCGTTGGATTGAGAGAATTAAACGCATGGGGCTCAAGCAATCTACTCTCATTTTTATTAGTGATTGGCGTGACTGTGAGGAGCATCATCTTGATCGTTTGCAACAGCTGCAACAGCACAATGACGTTTTGGCAATTATGGTCAGTGACCCTCTAGAACAAGCACTTCCAAATACACTCGCGGACGCAAAGTGGGTGGTGGGTGATGGTCGATACCAACTCAACCTCGACAGCCAGAGTAAAGTGACGGCGGCCAGCGAAAGCTTGGCACAAAAAGCAGCGCTTCAGAAGCAGTCGTTAGCTAAGTTAATGGCGATTAAGCATCTGCCGTATATCGAAGTAGATACCTCGGGGCAACATGTGTCTCAATTCCAAAAGCTAGTGGGAGGTCGCTAATGTCAGTCGAACATACTCCTCCTAGTACTTACATACTGCGTGATATTCAAGATGTCGCGGTACCTGACAGCGTCAGTTGGCTACCTCAAACGATAGGTTGGAAGGTTTTAGGTGTCGCGCTAATCATGGCGCTTGCATACGCTACTTATCGCTACGCTTGTTATCGTTGGCACAACCGCTATCGTCAAGAAGCATTAGACGTGCTTGATCAGTTAGATCCTTCGGATAAAGGCTCGGCTAAGCGTGTTTTTGAAGTGCTGAAATCGGTTCTTCGTTATCTGAATGCTCGTCATGCGAGTATTCATGGTGAAGGTGCATTGGCTACGCTAGATGACTATCTACCTAAAAAAACATCCACTACATTTCAGGATAGCGCCTCTAAAATTTGGATGGAGAGTTTAGTTAACCCAAGCGTTTATCTGACATTTGAACAACGTGTGGAAATTATAGAGAAGGCGACCACATGGGTGAAAGTGCACCAATACAGAGGTTCAGAGAAACCTCAGGAGACGCCACGTGCTTGATCTAATTTCACCTAGTTTTGAATTTGAACATCTACTTTGGTTAGTGATACTTCCGCTACCGTTTCTTGTCTACTTTGCTGTTCCTGCGTATCGAACAAAGCAGATGGCGATTAAAGTTCCTTTCTTTCGAGACCTAGTTGACGCCGTTGGTGAGACACCTTCTGAGGGCGCGAGTCAGTTAACACCTAGCTGGTGGCAGCGAGTAACCCTAATTGTTACCTGGATCTTGGTCGTTTGCGCGTTGGCGAAACCGACCATTCTTGGAGAGCCGCAAACTCGCGAACAGTTCGGTCGTGACGTTATGGTAGTTGTCGATCTATCTGGCTCTATGGCGGAGGAGGACTTTACCTCGAAAGCCGGAGAAAGAATCTCGCGTCTTGATGCAACCAAAGAGGTGCTATCCGATTTTGCGAAAACGCGAGAAGGCGACCGCCTAGGATTGATCTTGTTTGGTGATGCTGCGTTCGTTCAAACGCCATTTACTGCAGACCAAAGTGTGTGGCTAGAACTGCTTAACCAGACGGATGTTGCTATGGCAGGGCAGAGTACTCATTTGGGCGATGCGATTGGCCTTGCAATTAAAGTTTTCGAACAAAGCCATAATCAACGCGATGCTTTGAGTGACCAAGTGCCTGAGCAGGATAGAGAAAAAGTGGTGATCGTGCTGACGGATGGTAATGACACTGGCAGTTTTGTTGAGCCAATTGATGCCGCTAAGGTGGCTAAAGCGAAAGGTGTGCGTATCCATGTTATTGCAATGGGTGATCCGCAAACCGTTGGTGAAGTGGCGCTAGATATGGAAACCATTCGTCGTATAGCCGAGGAGTCGGGAGGAAGCGCATTTGAGGCGTTGAATCGAGACGAACTGCAAAAGGCTTATGCGGAAATCGGTGAACTAGAACCTCAGCTCTATGAGAGCACGACTTATCGTCCGAAACAGACGATTCATCATCACTTAATGGCAATCGTGGTTGTTATGTATTTGACCGCCTTCAGCGCAGCGACCATGCGTCGTCGAAACCTCTTGAGAAAAGCGAAGCAACCTTTGGTTCAGAAGCAAAAACAAGGAGAACAGAATGTTTGATTCTCTCGTTTTGCAGCAAGTGTTTACTCAATTTCATTTTATTCGCCCATTGTGGCTGCTCGCCTTCATTCCAATGTTCTTCTTACTTTGGCTACGTTGGCGTGAAGAGACGAAACCTAGTTGGAAAGATGTGCTGCCTGAGCATCTGCGCAACGCTCTCACGATCGGAGAACGAGGCTGGCGTAAACAGTTACCACTGAAGCTACTAATGGTGATCGTCGCTATCGCGATATTGATTTGTGCAGGTCCAACATGGCAAAGGGAGGCTTCGCCTTTTGGTGAAGATAAAGCCTCTATGTTGGTGGTGCTGGACAACAGTGAAACCATGTTGCTCAAAGATCTTCCACCGAGTCGATTGGAGCGCTCCAAGCAAAAGGTTCGCGATTTACTGGCTGCGAGAAATGGTGGTAATACAGGGTTAGTTGTCTACTCCGGTAGCGCTCACGTTGCAATGCCTGTTACGCAAGACAGCAAAGTGTTCGAACCTTTCTTGGCAGCGATTACACCCGAGATCATGCCGGTTGAAGGTAAAATAGCTGAGACAGCGCTACCGCTTATCGACCAACAATTAGGGGGGGAGCCGGGCTCGACAGTCTTGCTCGTAACAGATGGTGTTAACCCAGCAACAATAAAAGCGTATGAAACGTTTTTTGAGGATAAACCTTATCAACTTTTAATTCTTGCAGCAGGTAATCGCAACATCGTTAGTGATAATCCCGTCGATCTTGCCGCACTGAACGATCTGGCGAGTGCGACCAATGGACGTGTTATTGAAGTCACGGTCGATGACGCCGACATTCAAGCACTAAACCGTGCGGTTGAACGTAATATGCAGCTCAATGGTGAATCAGCAATGCCGTGGAAAGACATGGGCTATGGGTTACTGTTTCCTATTGCTCTCATTATGTTGCTATGGTTCCGAAAGGGCTGGTTAGTGCAATGGTGTATGGTTGGTGTACTGGTGACAGGTTCTTTCTACTCTAACCCGACGATGGCTGAACCTGTTAAATTGACGGCGGAAAAGCCAGTTCAAATTGAAGAAGTCACCGCTTGGGACAAATCCTCTCAGTGGTGGTGGGATTTATGGTTAACTCCCGATCAGCAAGGGCAACGTCTACTTAATCAGCAAGAGTACCTTGAGGCGGCGAAGCATTTTCAAGATCCACTGCGAAAAGGTGTCGCTTACTACTATGCCCGTGAGTTCAAGCTTGCTCATAGCGCCTTCCTACAAGCCAAGACAGATTTAGGTGTCTATTACTCAGCGACAGCGCTAGCGCGTCAGAGAGAATACTTAGCTGCTCGTGATTTATTGAAGTCACTATTGGAGAAACCAGATCTTGATAGCGAGCTTGCGGAAAAGGTTGAGCACAACCTCTCAGTATTCAACGGTATTGTTGAAGAGGTGAATCGCATGAGTGAAAGCCAAGCAGGCACGACCGATGGTCCTGAAGAGTCATTTGAACTTGATGAAGATAAACCAAGAACTGGAGATGGTGCAGAAGAAGAAACGGTCGCAGAACTGATGCTCAAAGAGACCCTGAACGCCAATGAAATACTCGGTAGTCAAGAACTGGCTGATAAATGGTTGAAAAGAGTCGAGGCGGATCCGAAGTACTTCTTAAAAGCGAAGTTTCAGATTCAGTTACGAGAGCCACAAATCGATGTAGAGCAGGAGAGCAACAATGAATAAATCTCTGCGTCATAGAATGAAAAGCGCGTTGAAAAACTGCCGCAGTCTATTAGTTATTGCTGCTGTTTTGATTATGAGTATGACATCTCAATCGGTTTTAGCTAACGACATCAATGACCTGTACAAGGCAGGAAAGGTAGAGTTAATTGCTTGGGTAGGCGAGCAGCCAACAACAGTCGACGAGAGCGAATCTAAGAAGGAGGTTCCAACTTTCAGTGTTAATGAGCAGGTCGTATTAACGATTGAGGTTGCGACGCCACGTTGGTTCACTGGCGGTACTCGTATTGGTAACGTAGAAATGGCGGATGTTATTGCGAAGCAAAGGAATACACTCGCCACTAACTACACGGCACGTAAAAATGGTGAAACGTGGTCAAGACAGCGTTGGGAAATCACTTTGTACCCGCAAAAGAGTGGAGACTATGTGATACCGCGTCTGCCAGTCCGTGTGCAAGTATCCGCGGACGATGGTGAGAAAGTGAGTGGAACCCTATATACCCAACCGATCAAATTCAAAACACAGTTGCCTTCGGGTTTACTCACCGATGACACTCCTTGGTTTAGTGCGACCAGTGTTGATGTTGAGCAGCGGTGGCAACAATCCAATGAGAATTTAAAGGTTGGTGATGCGATCACTCGAACCGTTACTATCAAGGCACAAGACAGTTTATCTGTACTGCTGCCTAACTTGTTAGAGAACGAATCTACAGCTCAATACCAGGCATACCCTCAACCGCATAAATTAGATGATACGCAAGAGCGTGGGGATTACCGCTCAGAGCGAATTGAAGAGTCGGTGTATGTTATCCAACAAGGTGGTGATTTCACGCTACCTGAGTTGACCTTTCAGTGGTGGAATACTAAAGACGAACGATTAGAAACGGTTGTATTGGAGTCTACGTCATTTAGCGCGAAGCACACTCTAAAGTCATTTGTTAAAGCGTACTCAACAGCCATGATTGTCGCTGCTTTGTTTATTGCGATTGTGGTGATTATAGTGTTAGCGGGAAGACGTTATTATCAGACACGTCCGACTCCAAGGTGGTTAGCATTCCGCCGAGTTGTAAAAGCGGGCAATTGGCCGAAGATTCGCGGATTTGTTTATCGAGAGCTCAGAAGTAAATCGTCACTGCTGGAGCTTGATAAGTGTTCGGATACTGAAGATTGGTCAGAGACAAATTTTGCATTTCAAAAAGGCAGCCAAGAGACTCACATTTTGCAGCGAGTTTGGAAGGTGGTGATTGAAACCCACAACCATAATGATCCGAACAGTCGCCAAAGCCCGCTACCTTGGTGGCGAAAATATTTTCCTAAAGCCTTATCTGATTTGGACCGTAAATCTCGATAGCGTGTGCCGTATCGCGGTGTTATGCCACTGAATCAACTAGGATTATAAAAGTACATTTGCAGACTCTTCATCATGGGGAGTCTGTTTAGCTATATTGGAGCTCTATGAAAAGCACTGAACTGAACCTGATTCCCATTTTTGTCGCGATTTACGAAGAACAGAACTTGTCTAAAGCGGCAGCGCGTATGGATATAAGCCAGCCGGCAGTGAGTAAGGCGCTAGCAAAGCTTAGAGATATCTACGACGAGCCTCTGTTCCATCGTACTACGTCGGGTGTTGAACCAACCGCTTTTGCATCGGACATCTATCCTGCAATGTCGGCCGCTTTGAAAAACTTTACCTCAACGCTCTCTGCATCGCGAGATTTTGACCCTAAAACCTCCAATCGAATCTTCTCGATCGCTTGCGTGTCGGCTGCGAGTTATGAGTTGATGCCTAAACTGATGAATCTCATCAGCCAAACTGCTCCCAATATTGCTTTAGAAATTCACCCTCTGTTTACTGAAGATTATGAGTCGGACTTACGTTTGCAAAGACATGATCTTATTGTCGACATGACGCCGAGAGGGCGCACCATGTTGAAACACGAAACGATTTCAACAGAAGAACTGGTGGTGGTGTGTCGTGAAGATCACCCAACGATTGGCGATAGCATGGATATTGAGGAGTTTCTGACCCATGACCATGTGGTTGTTTCTCGTTGGCATGCCCGAAAAAGCTTATTGAGCGCAGAGGATTCTCAAGAGTTAGAGAAACGTCGTATTGTGTATCGCGCGGCTGGAGTCGTCGAAATGATGCCCGTCATCGAGAACTCCGACTACATCGGTATGTTGCCTATGTCGTCGGTTCGTTGTTTTGGTAATAAATACAAACTTAAGACCTTGCCACTGCCATTTGATCTAGAAGATTTAGATATGTGTATGATTTGGCACCCGAGTAGAACTAACGAGCCTAGTCATAAATGGCTTCGAGGCAAATTGAAAGCGGCTGCTAAAGAAGTCATGTCGCAATAAAATGATGACCCCAGACGTTTGTGTCTGGGGTATAGCGGCTAAGGAACAAGAGGTTACGTTAGACTTGCTCTAACGTAACCTGCTTTGGAACGAGTTCTCGGTTTTGAAGGAAGTAAGTTAGCCAATCATCAACAGGCAGTGGGCGTGCAAAGAAGTAACCTTGCGCGTATTTACAGCCGATTTGGCGCAGTGTGCGCACATGGCACTGTGTTTCTAAGCCTTCTGCAATCACCGAGAAATTCAGTATTTGCGCTAGTTTGAGAATGGCGCACGTAATTTCATAATCAACTTTCGACGAGTTGATGTCCTCAACAAAGCTTCGATCGAGCTTAACGCAATCCGCAGATAGATTTTTCAATACCGATAGCGATGAATATCCGGTACCAAAATCATCAATGGCGATCTTGTAACCTTTAGAGTGCAGCAACTCTATCGTTCTTGAGCAGGTTTCGAAATCACGCATCATGTCACGCTCAGTTATTTCTAATAACAACTGATGAGGCTTACAGTCCGTTTGATCAAGGATCTCTTGCAACTGTTCTGCAAGGTCTGTTCTATAGAACATTCTTGCAGAGAAGTTGATTGAGAAAGTGACACCTTCAAGGTCAATGCCGTCACGTTGCCATTCAGTAATCAGGCACGCTACTTTTTTGAACACCCATTTATCAATATCGATAATCAGGTCGCTCTTTTCGGCAACTTCTAGGAAATCAACAGGCGGAAGCAAACCAAGCTTCGGGTGCTGCCAACGAACCAATGCCTCGGCACCAATAATCTCTTGAGTATTAAGGTCTACCTTAGGTTGGAAGAACACTTCCAGTTCGTCATTAGCGATCGCATGGCGTAGACCCATATTGGTTTCAATAAGGTCGTGAGCTTCGTGGGTCATTTTATCTGCATAGACTCGGTATTGATCTCGACCATTTCGTTTTGCGTGATACATTGCAGTATCTGCGTTTCGAATTAGGGTTTCGCGATCAGCACCGTGAGTAGGGTACTCACATACGCCAATACTCGCAGAAACGAAGATAGAGTTGCTACCGATGTAATATGGTCGTCTCAATGCATGATTGAGACGCTTAGCGATCGGTTCGCTCTCTTCTAATCTCATGTTCGGGTATACCACTAAGAACTCATCTCCGCCCATTCGAGCAACGAAGCCTTGATCGCCAACGATGTTGGTTAAAATGTCTGAAACACTCACTAATAAGTTGTCACCGGGTGCATGACCGAGTGAATCATTAATGGTTTTGAACTCATCGATATCAAGATAAAACAGCAAGAAAGGCGAATTGTTATCGATAGACTGCTGGATCTCTCTATCTAACAGCTTGGTCGCTAACAAACGGTTTGCTAAACAAGTCAGTGGATCGTGGTGTGCGAGAAAGTCGAAGTTCTTTTTCTCTTCTGTTAGGTCTAAATAAGCCTCTGACAGACGCAATGACATATCGTTATAGGCTTTCTCAAGGTGTGACCATTCATCAGTACGCCCCAAGTTGATTGGCTTTCTGAGGCTTTCCGATTCCAGACGATCAAAGCCTTGTTTCAAGGCATTCAGTGGTTGTCTGATGTGGTGTCTGACAACGTAGTTTACCAATAGCATGGATAGTAAGACCGCAAATAAGCTGATGATAATCGCGTTGAACCTTGAATTTGCGATCTCTTTTTCTAACTTGTCGGTCAGTGCTAAAGCTTGCCCTTGAACACGCGACTCTGTGTTTTCTACCATATCTAGCAGATCACTTTGAGCTTCCAATAGAGATGCCATTACGATCCAGCGTTGCTCTAAGTTAGCTCTAATGCGTTTAAGGGCTGCGTTGTACCGTTTTACGGTTTTGCTAATTTTCTCTTTTTCTGCAATGACAGCAGCTGTTTTGATATCAACGTTTTCTAAGTGAAGTAGAAAGATATCGAGTTCTTTTTCGACGGCAATGATCAGCACCTTTTCCGTTTCTGGCGTTATGCGGCTATGGATGTCGCCAATCATTTTTCCTGATGTTAGAAAAGACTCTCTTAACATATTGAACAGGTCGAGCTCATTATCGTAGTTGATCAAGTTAGGTTGCTCTATGAGCCTAAGTCGACTGTCTGCTATGGCGAATTCGAGCTGATCAAGTTGCTCAGATAAAGTGACATCAATTTGATTGGTCTGTTTAAGGATTCGATTGAGCGCCAGCGAGCTACCTAGAAAACGATGAAAATTATCAATGAATGCGTCGATCTTTTGAGAAAAACCTTCATTGGTCGATAAATCTCTAAGCTTTTGTAGCTGTAAATCCACGTTGAATGCTTCTTCTGAAAGCGTACTTTCACTGAACAAAAAGGTTTGTTCGAGCAATTTCACTCTTGAAGTTAGTGCAAATACACGACGGCTTATTTCAGAGTTAACAATGAGCTCTGAAACATGCGTTGAAGTTTCTGTTTTCAATGTCGACTCAACGTAGTAGAGCGATCGAATCACAACGATCACCGCTAAACTTACAATCAGCAGCGATACAAGGTTGGACAAGATGAGTCTTTGAGTGATGTTTATCTGATGTAATTTCATTAACGCTTCCAAATCTTCAGATAGGCTTCACGGTAGCCATTTTGAGGGTCGTAGACCCCTTTATCTTCTTGGCCGATAAGTTCGTCAACATTGTCTGGAGTGACGAGATGCACTGGAGCTGAATACCCACTCGGTGGCATGCCATTGAATGCGCGATTTAGCTCATCAACTATCTGCCAACCTTGTAAATATAAAGGCTCAGGAACCGTGGCCAGTTGGAATTGACCGCTGTTAATACGTTTATAAGCTGCTTTGCTGCCATCACCAGCTGAAATGTTGTTAGGGATGACTCTCAGTTGTTCGACGTTGGTCTCTAAAGAAGGGATCGCATAATCAATGTAAAGGTCATTAATTGCTAAAAGGTGGGTGATTTCTTGACCGTATTTCTTATCGAGAGTTTGTAGCGTAGCAGGCATCTGCTCCGCAATTTTGTCTAGCGGCAAATAGTGAAGTTCAAGAACATCACATGTTGTACAACGCTTAATTGTGTCGACCATCGCATTAGCTTTGATCATCGCAATCTCATAGTTAGGGTCGGTAAAGACCACTGTTTTAGCTTGGCCATTAGAATTGACTATCGCTAAAAGCGCTGCAACTTCTGCAACAGCAAGAGGATCGGTTGTAATGTTGGTATATAGACCGATTTCTGGGTTGCCACCGACAAATTCAGTCGCGTGCCATCCAATAACAACAATGCCAAGGTCCTCAGCTTGTTTAAGAATGTGTTTATGTCGAACTGCATCAATACCGCCTAATACAATCGCGTCGGGCTTGAAGCTGATAGCCTTCCTGATTGCTGCGCCTTGACGCACTTTTGAGCCTAAGCCGTCAATGAATCTAAGATGCCAATTGATGTTCGAAATGGCTTCAGAGATACCTCGACCAACACCATAAACGCCTCCGTTGCGAAGATCAGAGGCAACAAAGATGACATTTTTCTCGTGGCGAATCCTTGGGCCTTGAGTGGGTCCATCCCAATGTTGTTGGCTTGATACTGCTCGTATCACTTTCTCTTTCGCATATTCGAAGAATTGCTGTTCATTGTCTGCCAAACTGGGAGTCACCCAGGTACCAACAAGCAGCCAACTCACAAAAATTAACATTTTATTCATGATGTTTATAAAAGGCTTTAAACGATAACGGCTATATATTTATAATATTGTCAATAAACATTCAAACTTTTGGTAACATTTATGCCGGGTCAGATTTATAAAAACATTTTATCGGTCTTAATTATTGCTTGTTCTACGCTCTCTTCTTCCATTCAGGCTGACGGGGTTAGGTCTGAATCAGACGTTAAGAAACTTCATAAATTTCAAGAAACTGTCAGTGGAAAACCTGTTGCTTTAGCACCAATGACGGTGGAAAAACCGGTTCGAATTGCATTAATTTACCCAAGTGCAGATATTTCTGACTTTTGGATACGAAACTACGTGGCATTGAAAGAGCGACTGGTTGCATTGGATCTGCCATTTGAAATCGAACAATTCACTTCTAAACAGATCGAGCACTCGCTGCAAACTCAATACATCGATCAAGTTCTGAGCTCTGATACGCCTTATGACTTTGTGATTTTTGGTCCGTCAGAACTAGGTTTTCAAGCCGAGAACATTCAAAAACTGTCTGCATCCGATGAATTCAAAACCTTTATTTGGGCATTCCACACACCAAATGAAAAATGGGAGCATCAGCCAGACAGCTGGTTCGACTTTTCAAGCGCAATGGGGGCGGAAGTGTTGTGCGATCATGTCGTGAAGGAGCTTGGAGAAGATGTGGAGTTTTCTGCAAATCGAGGAATACCGGGAATTACCGACACACAGCGTTCTCAAGGCTTTATTGACTGCGTAGAAGAGAAGGGCAATTGGCTGACAGTTTACGAGCACTTTGGTCAATATCAGAAAATTGGTGGTGCCGATGGGATTCGATTAGTACTAGGAAACTTCCCAGAAGTGACCATGGTACATAATGCCAATACCGCAATGACAATCGGGGCGATTGATGCTCTGAATGAAGCTGGAAAATTGCCAAACATCTATCTAACGGGTTGGGGTGGAACAGCCAAAGAGATTGAGAAGATTCGTTCAGACGAGTTAGATGCTACGCCAATGCGTATGAGTGATGATCTCGGTGTTGCGACGGCTGAAGCAATAAAGTTTCACCTCGAAAAGCGTGAGTCAGAAGTACCACTCATTTATCTAGGTCGTATCACTGTGGTACACAATAAGATGAATGATGACCAGTTAGATAAGTTAACGGAAGAAGCATTTCGCTATTCAGGTAAGCATTAATTCATGGTTGCCAAATAAGAGTTAAACAAAGAGTCGATTATCTATGTGGCGCAAACGTCCGCAGATAATCGACTCTTACTTTTGGTTATCAAACTGAGTATTAGCCGTAATATCTTCTAATTAGTAACTTCTTTTAGAACTTCTCCGATTGAGCCACTCGGTTGAGTAATTCCAAGTTTGTTTGATAGTGTCGGAGCGATGTCGTATGGAGTGATACTGCGCGATACTTTCTGACCTTCCACATCGTAACCTGCAAAGATCACCGGCACGTGAGTATCGTAGCGCCAAGGTGAGCCATGAGTAGACGCGATCTGTAACCCTTCCATATCGTTAATATAACTGCGAGGCGCAAACACAATATAGACATCACCAGAGCGTGCCGGGTGATAGTTGTTCTTTATCAGGTTCATGATGTGTGTATCTGGTACGCGATTGGCTGCAATATCAGTGCTCGATACGGCATAAGCCACACCTTCGACTTTTGATACCTCATCCGCTATTGCTGCTTGTACGGCCGCTAAATCTACTTTTTTCTCTATTAAGAGTTCATGGTTTAGGTATACGTATGGTTGAGCATAGAGACGAATCGCATCTTTACTTAAACCGAACTCATCTTTAAGGCGTTTTTCAACACCCGCTGAAAGAAGAGAGTCTTTATTAAAATACTGCGCTTGGGTAAAGCCGAGTACGTTCGCCGCAGGTGAAGATTCCGGAACCCCGTGGTCTGCCGAGAGTACGATTAGGGTATTTTCCAATCCTACATGGTTATCGATGTTCTTAAATAGCTTCGCAAGCGTCTTGTCTAATCGAATCAGGTTATCCTCAGCTTCTAGACTCTCAGGGCCATAAAGGTGGATAACATAATCGTTTGATGAAAAGCTGACTGATAGGTAATCAGTCGCTTTCCCTTGCCCCAGCTTCTCTTGCATCAATAGGGTGCTGGCAAAGTCCTCAGTAATCTCATCACCAGCAGGGCTGACGGTTAACATAGTGCTGTAGTACTTGTAACTAGCAGGTCCATAAGGGTGTGGGAAGGTGCGTTGGAAACCTGCTAACTCTACTTTATGGTCTGGGTTATGCTCTTCTAGGGTGTAAGCCTCTCTAGGTAGCGATAACTCCCACTTCTGCTTGGAGTATTGGCTAGGGATGGCTTTTTCATTCCATCGTTCAACCCAAGCTGGGTACTCATCATAGTAATAATTACTGGTAACAAACTCAGATTGTGCCTTGGAAAACCAGAATGCTTTGCCACTATGACCAGCGAGAGAAATCGCACCACGGTCTTTAACGGATACTGCAAATATCTTGGACTGACCACTGTTTGAAATAGTCAGTTCGTCACTGAAAGTGGTAGAGAGGATCGGCTCTGGAGAACGACCATCACCACCTGCCGCTTTTTGCGTTGGGTCGATTTCTGTCGCTTTATCCACGCCAGCGCCAGAGGTCAACATGTTGTAGTTTGAGTCCTCAACGTTGTAGACCAAACGCTCTTGACTGCGGTCGTACCAAACGTTGCCGACCATGCCATGAACGCTAGGCGGAGCGCCTGTTGCTAAAGAGACGTGACCAACAATGGTCTCAGTATTGCCATGTTGGTAATGTGCGTTGGTGTAGTAGGTGCCATCTTCCATTAGGTAGCGAAAGCCACCTTCGCCAAAGTTATGTTGGTATCTTTCTAGAAGATCCGCACGAAGACCATCTACGGTGATTTGAAGTACTAAATTGGGTTTGTTTTCAGAAGCAAGCGTAGGTAAAGAACAGACAAGCGCTAGGGCGAGTCCAGACAGTTTCGCGTATTGCATAGCATACCCTTGAGAATTGTTATTTTAACTGACGTTGTAAAGATGGTTAAAAGCAGCGGTAAATCAAAGGATCTTCATTGCTTCATAACCATCAGTTATGTCATGACGGATGAGTCACTAGGCTCAAATGAGTTTATTTGTCTTTAACGAGGCGTAGTCCCATGTCAGACATGGTGATTGACTGACTTGCGAAATCGCGTCTGTAGCTTTCCGATTCATCACTGTCGTAGGCAAAACTGCCGCCTCGGACTGACTTGTGTGATAAACCAATGTCACTGTGTTTAGCATTGTTCGGATTGTCGGAAGGTGCGTATCGGTAATAAGTGTCGTCGAACGCATCAATAACAAACTCGCCAACGTTTCCCGTCATGTCATATAAGCCTAGTTCATTGGGCTGCTTTAAGCCTACCGGATGGGCACTATTTTTTGAGTTTTTAGAGTACCAAGCTACGTCGTCTAAGTTATTGGAACCACTATAGATATATCCCTCACTTTTATTACCACCTTTGGCTGCAAACTCCCATTCTGCTTCCGTTGGTAGGCGGTAATTCTCACCCGTTAATTCGTTGAGTTGGTCAACAAAATAGACGGCTTGTTGCCAGCTTAGATTGTTCACTGGTACTTGTGGGTTAGGGAAGTAGCTCATCGATGAACCCATTACAGATTCAAAGATCTCTTGGGTTACCTCAAACTTAGAAATATAGAAGCTGTTTACGGTCACTTCACGTGCGGGTGTCTCTGCTTTTTTTGCTGAGTTTGCGTCGGAACCCATGCTAAAGCTGCCGCCTTCGACGAGTACCATGTCTTGATTGATACGTTGGGCAATAGGGTGCTCAGGTGTTGTCGCACAACCTGAAACCATCAAAGTAAGTAATATGCTGCCAGCAGTCGTTAAGTATTTGTAATTCAAGCTCTTCATTAGGAAGCCTCTATCGAATAGGAGTGGCGTAATTTTACCCATTTCGGCTATTCCAATTGGTTATAAAGGGTATAACAAGCTACTGATAGCAAGGCGTTTTATGATTAGTGCAGACACTAAAAATAGGTACATGAATCATGCATATTACTCAAGGTCCTCAATATAACGGTAAGGCTTCAAAACGATTACACGTTATGGCGAAACCAATTGGTGCGGCATGCAACATCGATTGCACGTACTGTTATTACCTAAGTAAGCAGGATTTATTGGAGTACAAGAAAGGTTGTTCTCCAAAGATGGACGATGAAACACTAGAAACCTATATTCGCCAATATATTGAAGGCCAAAACACACCTGAGATTATTTTCTCGTGGCAAGGCGGTGAGCCAACCATGCTCGGTCTTGAGTACTTTCAAAAGATTGTAGGTCTACAAAAAAAGTACCAACCCCAAGGCGTAGTGATATCTAACGACCTCCAAACCAATGGCACTCTGTTGAATGATGAGTGGTGCCAGTTCTTAGCTGAGAACAACTTCCTAATTGGTTTGAGCATTGACGGCCCAGAATTACTACACAATACCTATCGAACCAATAAAGCGGGGCGCGGCACCTTTAAGCAGGTGATGGCGGCGGTCGACCTGCTACATAAACACCAAGTGAAATTCGCGACACTAACCTGTGTGAATAATCTTACTAGCCAGAACCCGCTAGAAGTGTACCGATTCTTGCGCGATGTTGTTAAATCGCCCCAGATGCAGTTTATTCCTATCGTAGAGCAGAAGACGTTCCGCACTGTCGCACCTCAAACTTCTGAGTTCGATGCCCAGCTTGTGCAAGGCGATAAGCGACTTATTCCTGGGCATAAAGATTCGGTGATGGAGTCGTGGTGTGTATCTGATTTAGCGTGGGGCAACTTCCTCATCGCTGTGTTCGATGAATGGGCAAGAAACGATATTGGTAAAGTCTTCGTGCAGTATTTTGAGGCGAGCGTCGAAACTTGGATGGGGCGTCCAAATCCGTTATGTACCCTAAATGAGCTATGTGGCAAAGGCTTGGCTATGGAGCCAAATGGTGATGTGTTTGCTTGTGACCATTATGTGTACCCAGAATACAAAGTGGGTAACATCCACCATCAGAAACTGGATCAAATGGCGTACAGCCCGTCTCAACAAACATTTGGTTTTGCTAAATCGAAAACTCTGACAAGCCAATGTCAACAGTGTGATTATAAGTTTGCTTGTCATGGTGAGTGTCCAAAAAACCGTTTCATAAAAACTCGAGATGGAGAATCAGGCTTAAATTATCTGTGTGCCGGGTGGCATAAGTTCTTTTCTCATGTCGATAAGTCGATGGCTTACATTCTGAGAGCGATGGGACATCCCGTAGCACACGGAAAATATAGTGATGCAGTATTGATAGCAAAACGTCGTCAGCAACCGACATTCGAAACTAAGTTTTAATTGGAACGAGGCACTTATGATGATTAAAAGAAATTTAGCGACCATGATTGCTTTAATGCTGTCAACGTCAGGTTTTGCAGCGAGCAATGACTTAAGTCCCGCTCAAAGTGGCTCGGTTTTACAAACACCAGCAGAGCAACATGTCGAAGGGGAGCTTTCTAGTGATCCACAGCAACGCATTCAACAGCTTTCGTACATGGCGCAAGACCAATCACAATCAATACAGAATCGCACAGGCGCACTGCGAGCGTTAGGCGCCTATCCAAGCCAAAATGCGCTTGTCGCGGTCGCGCGAGGATTGAAAGATTCAAACTCTGAAGTGCGAGAAGCGGCAGTGATTGGTGCTGCGCCATATCCTTTCGAGCATCGTTGGACTCTCGTATCACCGCTACTCAATGATGAATCAGAAATGGTTAAACACAGCGCCGCTTCAAACCTTGTCCGTGATTACGGTGTGATGAATGCGGACCAGAAAGCGCAATTGGATGAGCCAGTAACATCCCTGATTGAGTTCCTGGAACAACAGCCAACACAGGAGTATCAGTTACTATTAGCTGATGTGCTGCGTTGGTACGCGCATCCAGATAAGGCAGAGACTATCTATCTTGAACTTGTGAAAACACGATCTGAAGATCCACAAGTATGGTTAAGCTTTGCAGATAACTACCGAGCTCAAGGGAGAGACAAAGAAGCAGTGAGCATACTGGATCGCGGCCTTGAAAAAATGCCTGACAATGCAGCTCTGCACTACTCAAAATCGCTCACTCTAGTGCGTTTAGAAGACAAAAGCGCAGCGGCTGCTGAAATAGAGAAAGCAGCACACCTAGCAAAAGATAACAGTTACTACTGGTACCTTAATGGTGTTCTACAAGAACCTTTAAGCATAGATAAATCGACAGAATCATTCGAAAAAGCGTACATGATCTCTGGTGCGCCAGAGCAGTTGTATGCGGTGTGTGACATCTATGTGCGATACGGACATCAGAAGAGTGATCAGTGTTTGTCTGAGTTAGGGAAAGTCGCTCCAGATTATGTGATTAAACAACTGAAAGAGAAGCGAGTTAATCCTAGTTAGTAACCAAAAGAGCTCAACCAAGTTGAGCTCTTTTGGTATCTGTCGATGAGATAGTCTAGAAAACGAAATTAAGCATGATGGTGTAGAGCATCGCATTATCGTCAGTTGGACTATCGATAAAGGCTCCGGTACCTCTGCGTGCCTCAAAGTATTGTACTTCTCCGTTTAACGATACATTTGGTAGCACATCGTAGTCCACGCCTAAGGTATAGCTATTTCCAGACAAGTGTTCATGGTCATTAAACTGCGCACCATAGACCGCATAAGGGGTAAACAAGCCTAAGTGGTAGCCAAAACTGGTATAGAATGACGACGAAAAGTCATTGGTTTGTGCTTCTGCGGCAACGACGGCACTACCAAATTCATATTCTGTTCCCAACGACCACATCTGAATGTGTTGGTTGTCTTCAGTAGGTAGGGTTCCGAAGCTTGCTATCGTTAACTGTTGGTCGAAGTTCGAATCAAGGAAAGCGGCGTTCCAGCGGTAATTGTCACCGCTAATCACCATGTTGACGCCAAACATCCGATTGGTTGTAAATTTGATATCGGTTGTGCTGTTGAATTCAACCTCATTTTCATCTTTTATACCGTAAAACGGGGTTAACTGTAGGCTGGCTTCATCGGTCAACTCATAGTTCCAAGAGACCTTCGCACCGTTAAAGGCAGTGATACCGAGAATACTGTTGTAAACCTCTGTAGGTGGCCTTGCTGTCATATAAGCTTGGCCGACATAATAGTATTCCGATGCAAGAAAAAGGGGCAAGCGAAGGCGGCCAACACTGAAGTCAAAGTCGTTGTATTCGTAGCCGATGTAAGCCCATTCCAATGCTGGGTCATTCCAATCGTCCTGAGGTCTTTTCACTACTTGAACCGATGCTCTCAACGCACTGAGGTAGTAGTCGAGTTGCAGACCAAAGGTGGTGTCACAGTCGTAGCAGTTCTCGTCTTCAAAGCCGCGATTGATCATTAAAAGCGTATCGTTATCTGACCTTGCCCATGATGTTGAGCCAAAGCCGCTTAAAGATAAGCTGTCTGTTAGCTCTATGACTGCAAAAGCAGGAGAAGCGAGAGCACAACCTAATACTGACGTTACAATTCTTTTCATCGTTATTTCTCCGCGCTAATTACATAGAGCACATTGGCATCTTGAGGGATGGAATCTAATGGTGCGTAGCCGATACGGTTAGGTTTATCATTTAGCCAATTAATTAGATTCTCTGGGTTTGGGGCTTTAATCTCTTTTGGATGTCTTGCTTTCCCCGAGAACGAGAGACTTGCCCAATGTGCATTCATCTGTGCGGTATTTTTTCCTAGTAGAAGTTGATAGAAATCCTGTCTTTCATTGGTATTGGCAGGCCAATCAGACAGCTCAACTCGTTTACCGTTTAAGCGTTTAGTTTTTCCTCTGTACAGCTTTCTTGCCTTGTTAATTGTTATCTCTTGAAACTCAGAGTCGAGAGAAAAGATAGCGTATTCGCCAACCGCATGTGCGGGGTTAATCAGTAGGAGACAACCAAATAACCCAAGAGCCGCAGGTTTCACGGCTTGGCGTTGTAATTGAATTAGTGTATTTCTCCAGTTCATTGGGCTCTCCTAGCTCGTAGCACTTTCAATCTGGTGGAACAATTTATCCTTTCGAACTGGTTTGGCTACGTAGCCATCCATACCTGAGTCGTAACACTTTTGGATATCGTCATCGATGACACTTGCGGTCAATGCGATGATTGGCGTTTTATTGAGACCGAAACTTTGTTCATGTTCTCGAATTTCTCGAGTTGCGGTGAAACCATCTTTTACTGGCATCATACAATCCATCAAAATTACGTCGTAGCTATTGTCTTTACGGTACATGTCGACCGCTATTTGCCCATTGTCTGCGATCTCGTAAGAGTAACCGGCCTTTTTGAGCATCACCGATGCTACTTTCTGATTTACGCGATTATCTTCAACTAACAGAATTCTTTCTGATTTGGCGACAATGTTCTCTACCTCTTCTTTTGGTGTAAACGTTGGCTGCGGTGTTGAAGCGTTTGGCACTGAAGTTTGCTCATTCTCTTTTTTCTCCGATTCTTTGACACTATTGATTGGCGTTACTGTCGCAATATTTGTTTCAGATTGGAGTTGCTGCGTTAGCGGGATAGGAGCACTTGCCTCAACGGCAGAGATGACCTTCTCTTTTAACATCTCGAATTTAAACGGCTTAGGGATGTAGTCATCCATGCCGACGTCGAAACATCTTTGGATGTCATCATCAATAACACTGGCGGTGAGTGCGATGATAGGTATACGGCGTGGAGAGTTAATCTCTTGTTCTATTCGGCGTATATTTGCGGTTGCTTCAAAGCCATCCATAACCGGCATCATACAGTCCATTAAAATAGCGGCGTAATGAGGGTTCGCTGTGTACATATCCACTGCTTCTTGCCCATTATTGGCAAACTTGAAGGTGTAGCCACTTTTACCAACGTGTAAACCTGCGATCTTTTGATTTATCTTGTTGTCTTCAACGATCAAGATCACCTGTGACGCACACTGTTTCAAAGTTTGGTTCTCAGAACGCTCAGCTTGTCCTTGGCTATCACAATGCTCAAGTGCTTTTATGAACCTCAAACCAAGTAGCGGTTGTGATACTTGGGCTGTGATACTTGGGCCTAGGTCAACGGGTTCACTCAAGAAGGAGCGAATTAGACAAACCTTCACACCTTGTCCATTGGCATCATCTAAGATCGCTTTATGATCATTTGCTTGCAGTTGTTCGTCTTCAGCGAAGATGACGGTTGTTGGCTTAGCTTTATCGACAGTCTCCAGTAGAGCAGGGAGCTCGCTTGCTGCGTTTGAAGCTTTAGATAGCGTGAGTGAATAAAACTCTAAATCTTGCTCGATGCGCTGTGTTAGGTGCTGGTTGTTGCTGATTAAAATAATATTTGAAGTGACAGTGCTCGCTTTGGCTTCATTCACATCGACCGGCAACTCAAGGTCAAAGTAGAAGCAACTTCCTTTTCCTTTCACTGAATCTAACTGGATTTTCCCGCCCATTAATTCCACTAACTGAGTACTTATCGCTAGACCGAGGCCCGTACCACCGAACTGGCGAGTGGTGGAATCATCTTCTTGAGCAAATGGTTCAAATATCTGTTTCTGCTGCTTCTCATCGATACCGATACCTGTATCTTGTACAGAGAAACGAACCTTAACGCTATGAGTATGACTTTCTTCTGCGTTAGGAGTGTTCTGATTTACAGAGTTAATGTCGCCTAAGGTATCAATCGATAGAGTCACTGCACCTTCAGTGGTAAATTTCACTGCGTTAGACATGAAGTTCATGAGTACTTGTCTCAAGCGGTGATCATCAATCATGACTCGACTTGGCGTATTCGGGCTAATGTTGACGTTAAGCGCTATTTTTTGCTCTTTAGCCTTTGGCGCGACAATTGAGGCAATATCATAAATCGATTCACGGATTGAGGCAGAATGAGGGCTTATTAGTAGCATACCAGACTCAATTTTCGAGAAGTCGAGGATGTCATTAATGAGGCTTAGCAGTAGGTGCGACGATGTATCAATGGTATCAACATAATCTCGTTGCGTTGGTGTGAGTTGGGTATCGGATAAAATCTCAGAAATACCAATAACCCCATTGAGTGGCGTTCGGATTTCGTGAGACATATTCGCCAAAAAGCTACTTTTGGCTTTACTCGCCTGAATCGCATTGTCTTTCGCTTTCTCTGCATCTTCTTTGGCTAATGTTAGGCGCTCTTTGGCGTGCTCCCTTTCGATGGTTAACCTTTCTACTTGCTGCGCGAAGAGACTCAATTCATCTTTACCTTGAACCAATTTTGACAGCGATGGACGTTGACGTCCGTCTTCACTTTTCAGGAATTTTAAGATTAATCCCAGATTATTCGTCACTTGACGCGCTAGGCTGATCGTTAGCCCCATGACTACAGCCGCGAGCAGAGTAACCAGACCAATAAACAGTGTTCTTTGCATCTCTGCATTACTGATCGCAAGTTCCACTTCGTTTTGGAACTCTTGTTTAATGACGTTTGATAACTCTTGAAGAAGATTCAACCTAGCACTCATCGCAGCTAAACCAGTGTTGATCTCGTCAGATGAAAGTTGGTTTATAGACTCTGCACTGAATAGGGCACTTCTGATCTCTTGGCTTTGAATGAACACCTCATTACGAAACACTTCGACCATCTGAGCAACCTGGTTTTCATTAGCGTTGAGAGTAATAAAGCGCTCCAAAAACAACAGTTGTCTTTCACCGAGTGTTTTTATCTGCTCTGCTAATTCTGGGTCGTACTCTTGTTGGTTTTGGAAAATGTCCAGCAGTGAAGCGCTCAACTTAAATTCTTCGTTGGACCAAAACGAGAGCCACTCCAACTGTTGAAGAGCGTTTAAGTGTTGCTGGATTTCGCGTTTGGTGACTTCAAAGGGTACACGTTCGATGGATAGCAGTAGTTGCTTGTAGAGGTCACTTTGCCACTCGATGGCGTCTAACTTATCGAAGCTATCGGTTGCTTCCATAGTCGATAATGTTGCTTCGCTAAAGTCAGAAAGCAGCTGATTTACCTCAGTTGATTGTTCACGAAATATGACCGGAGAGAGGGCTTTTAGCTCCTCTTTTGCTTGAGCACTTTGAGCAACAAAACTGGTTGGGTCTGGAGCAAGCGTACTCCTATAAAGTATTGATATATCTTGTAAATAGACCGCTAGTTTATTTGTTCTTTCAAAGTCATGTAACTGCTCAGTTAAGAACAGCGCTTGTCTACCTGCGAGAAACAACAGCAAGGAGATAGGAAGTAGTACTAAGCCGAAGAGTTTATGTTTGACTGACAAATTATTCCATATTGTTTTTGTAGACATATAGGTTCCATCCAACTACACGCATATACAAACAGTAGGATAAACTGCCCAAATTGGAAATTTTATTTGATGAATTTTGAATGAAGTGTGGAACAGGTAACTATTTGATGGAGGTATTAATTTAGGATTGGAGTACGACCTTTTGACTTGTACCAAAGCCCTACCAAAATGAGGGAGTTAGTGTTGATGTTTAAAGATGCGTTTATCCCGCCATTTGAGTACTTACCTGCTGGTATACTGCGAAACTTTAGACTGCTACCCAACACCTCTTGGTACAACAAATCGCTAAACTCATCATCAAATAAAACACTGAAACCAAATCCAACTTTGTTGCTAAGAACTTGCGGGTTTTCAATGGTTTTTCCTGAAGGACTGACGCTTGTCCAAGCCTTTCCGTAATAGTAGATATTGTTATAAGCAAACCAAGGGTTTTTGCTCATTGCGTCTTCGGCGTACGCGCTGATGATTCCGGTCTCTTCCCATTTTTGCTTGTGTAGCTCATAAAAGGGTACTAACTGACTCCAACTCGGGTCACTTTGATACTCAATACTCGCGAGAACATAAGGATCACTGGTTAGGAACGGGACGTTGCGTGAGTCAATCTGAATATCGATACCTTGAATCT
>NZ_JCBDGU010000019.1:0-5057 GCF_059834255.1 Vibrio sp. R11-SG3-ISO9 | reverse complement strand
ACGACACTATGAACGAGGACGCGGTCGCGGCAGCGAGTAAATACGATCTTGCAGTTCGGGGGCTAATGGCTCGACTAACGGATCTCGGGAACACGGTCCTAATTCCTCTAATGGAAATCTTAGGAAGCGTGATCGGCTCGTTTAATGATTTCTGGGACATGCTCGGAGACAACGAGAACAAAATCGACACGTTAACAGACTCGCTCGAAGAAAATAAAACAGCATTGGCAGGCCTTGAGAAGCTAAGAGAGGACGCAATCGCCAAAGGCTACAGCCAAGAGCAGATCGACGGCTACGATCGAGAAATCAAGGCCCGAAAAGAAAACATTGCGGTTATCAAAGAAGAAACAAAAGCCGTAAAGCAAGAGCAAGAAGCGAAAAGGCTTTCGACGTCCTCTCCACTTGGCTCGATCAAAGTAGCCAATACAAAGGGCCAGGAGTCCGACGAGGTCAAGCAAGTTAAAAAGGCAGAAAAAGCCAAAACAAAAACCATTGATCGAGAGGCGGAGCGCCGCAAGCGAATAGCAGAGGAAGAAGCCCGACGACAAAGCGAGGTTTTTGGGAACATGGTCGGGGACTCTATATCCAATGCCGAAAGCCTATCCGGCGTCGTCGATAACATGTATTCGAACATGACTCGCGCAATGATGGGTTATGTTGGCGATTGGGTAGCGCAACAGATCAACATGAGAGTTGTTGCGAACCAGTCGACCCAGGCCGAGGGCGCGCGAAAAGTTGCAGAGGGTACGGCCACGGCCAACAGTGCGGCGGTTAAGTCTTACGACTCCCTGGCGGCAATCCCGATCATTGGTCCCGCTCTAGGCTTTGCGGCCGCCGCCGCTTCCTGGGCTTTCTCTTTGCCTCTTATTGCCAACATCAAAGCCGCGTTTGGTGGTGCCGCTCACGGCGGTTTGACCAACGTTCCTAACGAACAAACCTACTTACTACAGCAAGGCGAGCGCGTACTTTCCCCACGTCAAAACCAGGACTTAACCTCTTATTTGAATAGTGGCGGACGAGGCGGCGACAACATTTCTATAAACGTAAACGCTAACAACATGAGCCCGGATGCGACAGCCCGAGCGATTGAGCGCGCGCTAAAGCGTAAGAACAAACGAACGGACCGCGCAGTCTCTCAAGCGGGGACGCGTGGCCGCCGCAACCTGGGGGCCGCTTATGCCTAGTATTCCGGATTATGGTTGGCAGGAAGTAAATTTGACGTCTCAATCCTCGACACTGATCGGGGAGTCCTTGAGCCTACGTCGACACAAGCGGGCTCTACCCGCTCACCGTTGGCAACTTGAATTTACTACGCCGCCACTAGATACCAATGATCACCGCAACTTTTTCTCATTTATGGCGAAGTTGCGCGGGCAATACGGATCATTTTCTTTCATTCATCCTATCTACTCGCACCCGCGCGGGGACGTCAAAGACAAGCTAACAGTCAAGACGGCCACGCGTCCGGGATCCCTTGAGATTGTGGTCACAGGGGGCGCAGAGGGCACGTTTTTAGAAGACGGGGACCTAGTCACTTTTGACAAGGGCGCCAAGGTTTACCAGTTGGCCGCGCGTGCGACATTTAACGCCGCGAAAGAGACAACGCTCAAGTTGAACCAATCCCTAATAACAACCGTGGAAGCGGCAGAGGGCGTAACTTACGACCCCGTTCCTTTCATCCTTTCGCTAACCGACGACGAAATCTCAGTCGAGATCATCGGGTCGGACGGGCGCCTCGTCGAGTTTACGATCGTCGCAGTGGAGAACATTTAAATGCTAAATGATGCACCTCAAGTGCTAAAGGACGCGCTCAAATCGGGCGCGTTTTTTTATGCCGATATAGTCGAGATTAACCTCGGCGATGTATACGATCAGGGCTCGGATACATTTTTCCGCTACACAACGGCGGGTCACGATATCTCTTTCGATAGCAAGCTTTATAAGGCGGGTGGCATCCTACTGGAAGCCGGGCAGATATCGAGAAAGACCGGAAACACCCCGGACAATATCGACCTGGTTTTCTCAGCAACCGACGACACTTTGGTCAAGGCGATTCAGGCGCACAAGTACAATAACAAGCGTTGCACGATTAGCCGCGTTGTGTTGGATGGTTCGTCGATCGTTGGTGGTTACGCGATCCCGGTACGCTCCGCCGTTGCGGTAGCGCATGACATAGATTTCACCAGTAACGAGCCTACAATCACGCTCATTTGTGACACGGTCCTCGGAGCGTTTAACGAATCTAACGCCTATTGGTTGACGGACGCAGATCACCAACGCCGACACCCTGGCGATCTATCGTTGAAACACATTAACGAGATGCGCCGCATTCAAGGCGGCGGCGAGATTGTTTACAACACTGACAACCCGGAGGGCGTGATCTCTCCAGAGGCGGCCCACATCATTTATGGTCGTCGAGAGGTAGAGCTCAAGCACTTAAACCGGATCTATCATTACAAGGGCCAAAACAAACCATTTGGACGTGATAACCGTTGGTATGTGACAAACTTTGTTTTGTTGGTTTCGCACGGCGTTATGGAAAACGTCGACATGGCAAACCTAAAGTTTAACGGCAACCGATTAAACCTTAAAAAGAGCGGGAGCCACTGGGCTAACGGCGCTTGGTATGCCTACGTAAGAGACGACACCAACAACAGCAAAGATGCACTAGACGATCCAAACCTGGCATTTATGCAGGGTTACAACGGGGAGCAGATCAGACCGCGACTAAAGGGCTTGTTTAATAAGGGCATGACGGTTATTTACTTGCGTCACGTCCAAAAGCAGCACCAAGAAGACGGCTACAAAGGTTGGTTAAACAAAGCGTATACGTTCACGGCTCCAGTGAAAGGCCGCGCCGTTTACAACCCGCTCAATGGGAAAACCGAATACTCAACAAACCCGGCTCTCCAGTTGGCCGACTTCCTAGCCGATCCGAATTTCGGGGGCGGCAAAGTAGGGATCGACGTAAACGAGGACAGCGTCAAAGACGCCGCCAGATACTACGAAAACATTACCTATAAAATTGATGGTGTGGATCAGATTTCGAATATTGAGTCTCATCAAATCATTTCAACCGCCGAGCCTTATTCCAAAGTTTTCGACCTGTTCGAATCGACGGCCCGCCTAAAAATCACAGACTACACAGGCGAGATCCGTCTCGTTCCCGAGAAGCCGGAAACCCCCTCGCTAGATTT
Source organism: Vibrio sp. R11-SG3-ISO9 (assembly GCF_059834255.1). Lineage (NCBI taxonomy): Bacteria > Pseudomonadati > Pseudomonadota > Gammaproteobacteria > Vibrionales > Vibrionaceae > Vibrio > Vibrio sp. R11-SG3-ISO9. The sequence continues at coordinate 1,860 of NZ_JCBDGU010000019.1, read as the reverse complement.
CACCACAGATGATCTAATCGATGGGATCACCATCGAGGGCGGACAGCTAACGGACCGAGTAAACCGCCAGGTTTTGACGATTCAAACGCTAGTTACACAAGGCGACAAAGTCGAGTCTGTAAACTTTGATTGTATTTTCCCTCAAGACACCACCAAAGGCCGAGAGCTTTACGAAAGGTGGCTGAAAGAGGACGGCGGCCGCCCGTTGGAATCCTCAGAAAATGCGGAGTTTATCGACTCTACAGAGTTAGGGCTCTATCACGCCGCAGTATTGGCGAGAAAGTCTCGAAACATCGATACAGCAGAGATCAGCCCGCCGCCTATATCTTGGCTCCTGGAGCCTTACGACGTGATCACGATTACCGACGAAATCACAGGGCAGAATAAAAAAGAATGGCGGGTTATTGAGATCAGCGAGGAAGACGGCCAAACGTCGCTTAATCTCGAAGAGTACGACGCGATCGTGTACTCCCCGGACCTGGAGGCCGTCACGCCGCCAGAAATGCCGCCGGACATTCCGGAGATTAGTCCGATCCCTAATGTGTCTAACTTGACGTTTAAGGCTATGCCAAGCGACAACGCCGACGCGCAATATTATCAAGCCGTCGCGAATTGGGACGAAATAACGGACCCACAACTCTCGCACTACGTTGTAAGGGTTTGGAACGGCGAGCCAGAAACGGCAACGCCGAACGCAACAGAACACCCGTTCAAAAACTACACCCAGAAAGTAACGACGAATCAGCACCTAGTTACAGGGTTAAAGGGTGGTGAGATTTATACGATCCAGGTTGACGCAGTGAGCCAGAGCGGAGAAATCAGCGACGGCAGCGAAGCGGCAACGCTACAGATTGGCAAGCCAAACCCGCCGGACAGTGTCATTTGTGATGTTGGCGCATACTCGATCGGATTAATTCCACAGTTCAAACAGGGCAACGCCCCGGCCGCGCTTGAGGATCTTAGATACCGGTTTTTATACAACGCCACTAATGATGTGAATACCGCGCAGTTTTTCGGACTGGGGGCACAGGCTACAAAAGACGGTTTAAGACCGAGCAAAATACACCACTTTTGGATCTATACGGTCACACCCCAGGGCGAGAGCGAGACGCCATTTTATCAAGAAGTGACAACCGATGATTCTGATCTCGTGAACCAGATAACGAGCGTTGTTAAATCAGCTAAGGGCTTTACTTGGCTGCAAACCATAGATAAAACCAAGTGGCTACCAGACAACGACCCGATCACGGTTGAGTGTGATTTCACGGACTCAAAAACCACATGGTCGACAGCGGTCGAATGTACGCTAGACCCTAAATTCGGAAGCATTACGGCAACCCCTACCAAGACCGATCCGGCGATCGATATTCGCGTCAAGTACCCGGGAACCTCCGCAATACTGATCGAGTGGGAGCACACCGCGAGCAAAACCGTTAGGGCTCAAACTGTAACCGCGATCCCCTCGGGCTCGGATGGGGCAGACGGCGAGGGAGGCACGTCCGGCGCTATCACATTAGATAATTCTAATTCATGGGTTAAGGGGCCAAACGGCGGGGCGTGGCTGCCTCAAAAACGTGAAACAAACGCGGTTGTCGAATTTAAGGCCGGGACGAAAATCGACCGAGCCAAGGTCCAGGCGAAACGCGTAGACGACGCGGGAAACATCGAGATAACCAAGACTGAAACACACCCAGACATTACGATCAATGTGAGGAACAGCCCGAGCACTTATCCGAGCGTGGACTTTATCCACACAAGCGGCGCCGGGGAAAATGTCTCGTTTGTTTCGATTATTGGGGGTGATAAAGGGGACGAGGGTTCGGCGGGTCAGGTGCTGACCTTGCTTTCCCTTCTTGATTG
>NZ_JCBDGU010000018.1:0-80414 GCF_059834255.1 Vibrio sp. R11-SG3-ISO9 | reverse complement strand
CATTATGGCTGTTAGATACGTAATTCCTTATCGAACTAAGGGAAAGAACGACCTTAATGATGCTGTTGCTATTTGCGAAGCTGTTCAACGATCCTCAACTCGCTTTGTGCCCATAAAATCCCTCGAACAACAAGCCATCCAATCTCTTATTCGAATGAGACGTCTACTCGTCACTGAAAGAACTCGTATCGTTAATCAAGTGCGTGGCCTTATCTCTGAATACGCCATCATCATGCCCAAAGGAGCCACAGCCTTCAGAAAAGCCATACCCGAAATACTCGAGAACGATGAAAACCAACTGTCTTATATATTGAGAGAGCTGTTGTCGCATCAATACGAACGATATTTATACATCGACGAACAGGTCAAATGGTTCGACGATAAACTTAACCAAACCGCCAAGCAGTTCGAAAACACAAAGCGACTCATGTCTATTCCTGGCTTTGGCCCCCTTACCAGTCAAGCCGTTGCAGTATGGCTTGGTTCTGGACAACAGTTCAGAACAGGCAGAGATGCATCCGCTGCGATGGGGCTAGTACCCAAACAAGAAACAAGCGGCGACAAAATCATTCTTCTTGGGATAACAAAACAAGGCAACACCTACATCCGCTCATTACTCGTACATGGGGAGAGAGCCGCGTTGAGGCGCGCTAAATTTAAATCCGACAAACTCAGTAAATGGATGTTAGAACTCCAAGAGCGACGAGGTCCAAATGGAGCTGCGGTCGCTCTCGCTAACAAGCTCATGCGAATAGCATGGGCTATCACCACCAAAAATGAAGAGTATCAACCAGTATAAAACAAGTATCACCAACCCTTTGCAAAGTACGTAGTGAGATGAATAACAGGATAAATCCTACACGTTGAAAACCTTCTTCTCACACTGGCTTTTTAAGTCGATAAGGTGATTAGGACTTCGTGTTCGACTGCCTCATCTTGGCCAAGGCGACAGCCGCTAAAACAGGCCGTATATATGGTAGTTAACCTGCGCTTTGAATCATGCTACTGACTTGCAAAACTGGGGGAGACCATATATGTGAGCAACGCAATACAAAAGCTGCCGCATACCACCTTAAACACTAGTCGCAACGCATAGCAAAAATGCCACGCGTTGCGAATCACTCTTAAACAGTTTGTTAGATTTTATAAAGCCTCGAAGTTTCCAAATCAAACTCAATAATCTTGCCTAAAATCACTTTCATATTTTTAATTGTGTCATCTTTTTCATCAATTAAAGTCATAAAGTATAAAATCCGCCCCCACTTTTTGAGGTGCTTTCCACTGACTTGTGCAATAACAGGAGTAAGAGAGTGAAACGCAGGTAAATCTAATCGTATATGAGTTTTGATGTGTGAGATAACCGATTCACTCTCTAGCCCATCTAGAGATTTTTGGATCGCCTCTATTATTGCTTGGTTTAACTCTCTCTCTTGAGAAAGGAACTCATAGTCTCGCGGGTTATTCTCAAAACTTTTTAATCTAGGTTCAATCTTAACTGCACGTTCAAAAATTGATTTGTTCTTAAGTAAATTAACAATTATAAATCTTAAATACTCACGTGCTCTTTGTTCTAACTTTTTATTCTTCTCTCTCTCTTGTTTCTTAACAATCAAGTCTAAAGCAACCATGATTAAAACAAGTTCTATTGCAACCCCAACTAACTCTGGAATTATATTACCAACAAAGGCTGCTTTGTAATTTTCGGTAAAAGTGAAAAACAAAATAGCCACCACAAATGCTACAGCCATCACTAAAGAATTTTTAGGATTCCTCTTTACTTTGTCTATAAACCGACTCACGATACAAACTCTCTCATTCATTATCTAAACTTAACAACTCAACTAAAATATAAAATCTAACGCCCTGCTAAGGGGTGAGCAACGCAATACTGAAGCCACTGCATACCACCTTAAACATTAAAATCAACGCATGGTTAAAATGCCACGCGTTGCGAATCCCTCTTGAGCAGTTTGTTATGTGTTTTCATCCGAAGCTTTTGGAGCAGTGTTCTTTGCTATCTGAATCAATGTATATGATATGCCACATATGAAAAATTTGGCTATCCATAGCATTATCCCAGAGACGAGAGCTCCAATACCTAGTTGAATTCCATGCAAGACAGTGGAAAAGATACCAACTGCCACTATTAGTACTGCTAGACATGTTATAACCACATCCATGATTCTGATTAGTGACTCAAATCGCTCGACTTTTTTCATTTACACTCCCTGTAATTCATTTAAAAGCGGATATTATCTCATTTTAAGTAGCTGGCCCGACGCAATCCTGACCAAGACACATAACGCCGCATTAAGTGGTGAGCAACGCACGACCACAGAACCTAAACCATAGTGCCGTAAACACCAAATTCAAAGCAAACTGAAAATGCCGAGCGTTGGGAATCCGTCTTAAATGCTTTGTTATAAGCGTGGTTGAGTATCCCGATGAACCCAAACCACACTTTCATTTGGATCTGGTATTTCAAACCAAGACCAGAACAATTCCAACATTTCAGGTGTCATTTTATACGACTTGCCATTTAAGTTTGAATTACGTTCAGATGCCCTCTGTTTGCAAGTTTCAAATGCGACATCGAGATAATGTACTTCGCTTGCAATACCCTTTTCCGATGCCCAATCAACAAAAGCACTGCGATCTTCTTTCCGCCAAAAGCCAAAATCGAAAATAGCTGGTATACCGAGAGAAAATAATTGAAGCGCGGAATCTTTAAACAACTCTTGGAGTGTAGCCAAGCGGCTATTAAACACTTCACGCTCCATATGCTCGCCGTATAGAGGAATCATCCATTCATCAATTGAAAAACGAAAAGCCCCGTGCTTATCTGCAAGCTCTTTGGAATAAGTTGTTTTACCAGAACCAACAAAACCACACACGAAATAAATTTTGGTCATAATTCCCCTTTAGCTTATAACATTCTTAATAACAGGAAGTCTCGTTTTTCCACCTGCCCGACTTTCGATTAAATTACCATAAGCCACTAAAAATTATAGAAAATACATCGAGTTTTGTACTCTACCCTCACATAAAAACGCGCCGACGTGTTATCACTTTTTAACAATGCGTGTTATCCAAGGTATGAAAGTCATAGAACCATTAAGAAACCACAACTTACAAAAATAACCATCGACAAAGTGAGACTAAAAATTCAATAAAACATGCCATTTTCCATATTCAAACAACCTTCAAATTTAATAAACTGTCTAGATATACAGAAATGAAAGTAAAGATGGTAAGTAAATCAGCCATGAACTTGGTAGTAGGCTTTGTAGGGGCAAAAGTGAGTTTAGGTATAGACTTGCGGTGTCAGCATTGGTCGCTGGACGTAAGCGAATAACTGGTCATGAAACTCATTCATTTGTTGCTTAGTGCATTTTGACCAGTTTAAGGCTTCCCCTATCACACCATGATGCTGAAACGCATTGAGACGAATCGCTACGGTTTCTGGCAACGAACTAAGGTAACGCCCTACCTGTTCGACTTCTGTATCTAAGTCGCTTTTTCCGGGGATATGCAATAAACGAACTTCATGTAGCTTTTGATGTTCCGCTAAGAAGCTGATTGAAGAGAGTACGCGGTGATTCTCGCGTCCAACTAACCATTGATGAGTTTCATTTTGCCATGATTTTAGGTCGATCATTGCACCATCAAGGTACGGTAGAACCCTACTCCAGCCTTCCGGAGAAAGTGAGCCATTACTATCAATAAAACAGGTTAAATGAGAAAGCTGAGAGTCCGTTTTGATTGCTTTAAAGAGTTCAATAATAAACGGCAGCTGCATTGTCGCTTCACCGCCTGAGATGGTAACTCCGCTCAAGAAGAACTGATTTTCTCTTGCGATTTCAAGAACATCGGAAACGGTCATCAGTGATATCTTCGGGCTCGACTTATGACTGCACACATCAATGCACCTGTCACAATGTGTACATTTTTCCGGATGCCAAGTAACCGTTCCTGAATCGCTATTTTGAGTTAGCGCTTCACTTGGGCATTCAGGAACACAATCACCACAATGGTTGCAGTGATTGATGGTGTGAGGGTTATGACAAGTGATGCAATCAAAGTTGCACCCTTGTAGAAACAACACCAAGCGATTTCCCGGCCCGTCAACACAAGAAAAGGTCAGCACACGGCTGACCTTCGCTTGTTTTTCTGCCTTTATATTTTTAGTAACCCTAGCCATGTGAGTCGTTAGATCAGAAAATTTATTGTTCGTAGGTAGGTGACATTTCTAAGCTCGCCACACGTGGTTTACGCTCCAGAATACCGGTATTTTTTGCCGCCTCTGCGCCCAAGAAAGTGGTATTGGTACGAGAACCCTCATCGTCATATTTTGCGATATCAGATAGCTTAATCATGTACCCCGTGACACGCACCAAATCGTTAGACGCAACGTTTGCAGTAAACTCACGATAACCCGCTTGAATCGCGCCTTTACATAGGTTGAACATCGCCTCAGGGTTGGATTTAACGGTCTCATCAATCGTTAAGATGTCACTGATGCCTGATGTGTAGAACTTATGATGACCTGCGGTTGCTCGTACGTAAGAGACCGGATCCGGCTCAGTTCCGTAAGGAATACGAACACCTGGAGTTACATCTTTATCAAGACTAATACCGCCTTGTGCGTGCAGCAGTGCTTTACCATTTAATCCATACTGAACTGGCGAGGATTCAACGATCTCTGCAAGCTTTTCAGAGATGGTGTGACCAAGTGTGTTGGCGGCTTCGTCGTGCCCGTACTTAGCTTCAACACCTTCTTTCTCCATCAGGATGTTGACGGCTTCCGCCATGCCATAGATACCGAACATAGGAGCGAAACGCGCTTCCTCAATCAAGCCCTCTTTCGTCAAGAAGCCTTCAAAGAAATTCGACTCTTCATGAAGGAAACGACTGCGAGCATCCATCAGCTCAACCATAACGTTGGCGTATGTTGGCAGTACTCGCTGTAGAAAATCGACGCTGTCTTTAGACTTTAGCGCGACCTCTTTTAAGTTCATACGGACCAAGGTATTTGAGCCACCAGCAAGCGGCAGAGAGTTATAGCAACTCACGATTCCAAAGCGCTTATCACCGTAAGCACTCGCGTGTACTGGATAGTTTGCGATATGAGGTTTACTGCATTCACAGATGTTGCTCGCTGCTTGACGCAAAAGATCATCAGGTGTCACTGCAGGGTCGTACATAAAGGTTAAGTTAGGCGCGATCTGCTTAAGCTCAGCGTCTACTCGCAAAATAGTGCGACAGATGATGTTATCTGCAGGGCCGATATTCACATGCATAAACGCATCTGGGAGTGTGCGGTCCAGCATAATCCAGAACAGTTTTAGTTTTTGATAGATCTGTTCGTCTGTTAGATCGCCAACGAAAGGCATTAACACATCGTCCAGTTGACCAAGGTACACAGGAATTGAGGTAACTGATGGCACATGGTGATAGATGATCGTCAACATGTTGAGCGCTTCATCTAAATTGGTCGCCGCGCTGAGTTCTAAATACTCTGAGCCTTGATGTAAGTATTTAGAATAGTCTGGTAAGACGTAGCGCGGCTTAAACGGCGCATGGCCTTCAAACATGTCACACAGCACCCCGTCTTTGAGTGCTTGTTCAGCTTCTTGGCTGATTGGCATATACGGTAGGCTTGCTTCCGCTTCTAGCGCTAAATAGCTCGACTTCTGCTTAGGTGAAAGGTTGGCATCCGAAATAATATTGTGGAAACGTTGCTGAAGTTCAGGCATTGGTGATGACGTTGTTTGGTGGCTCATGATAAAACCCTTTATATTTATATGGTCTTATTTTAAAAGAGCAATCACTTTTCCACTATTGAAATTTAATCAATTAAACATTTCCATTATGGAAAACCACCGTTTAATGTAACGCCCAAAAGAAAACCCACACTGCAAAACAGCATGGGTTTAGTCTATCTTTTAGTTTCAACGCATTAGCGTGATTTAGTATGGGTGGTAAGACTGCTTGCGTCCAACGCCCATAAGTACCTTTAATTTACCCTGAGGGGTATCAATCGAAAACGGTACTGATACTTCTACGTCTGAGAAGCCTGCCGCCATTAACACGTTCTCTGAGCGACTCAGTGTTAAACCAGACGCTTCGTCATCGCTCTCTACACACCAATCCCAGTGAACAAACAGTCCATCTTCTTCTAGAAGTGTGTAAATCAAACTCACCGTATCTTGCAGATTCGGGATAAAGCCACACACAGACGAAGCGACTACGACATCAAATTGCTTTCGAAATGCAGGGTGTTGAGCTGCTAAACCACGAGAAAGAATATCAACAACGGGCTCTACGTTGGGTAGCTCTTTTTTGTCGAGTTCTTCAATCATGGCTTCAGAGAAATCTAAAGCAATAATCTCTTTTGCAAAAGGGGACACTTTTTGGCTAAGCAGACCTGTGCCACAACCAAAATCAAGGACACGGGTTCCGTCTAGATCAACGAGCTGGCTCAACTGGTCAAATACGGCTTTTGCGAATTCAGCCGTTGCAGGTTCTTTATCCCAGTCTTTTGCGTACTCGTCCCATTGTTTCGCCATCATGGCCTCCATCTTTACTTCTTGTACGTTCGGAACCCTCTCAGATTAAACTAAATTGACCCGTTCGTCATAGAGTTATCATGCAATGATGGACTATTTCTAAGAGAATCAGCACAATATTCACATATAAATCTTACGATTCTCGCTCATTCCGGAAAATCTATGAACTTGTCTCAAATCCAAGCGTTTTGTTCCGTGGCAGACCTCGGCTCAGTGTCAGAGGCTGCACGCCAGCTCGAATGCAACCGTACTAAGCTCAGCATGTCGATCAAAGCACTTGAGAAAGAGCTGGATGTTGAACTGTTCATTCGCAGTGGCAACCACGTTGAATTGTCTGAAGCGGGAAAAGCTATCTACAAGGATTGCGAAGGCATGTTGGTCACGGCTGCTCGCATAAAGCAGACTTGTTTGCATGTTTCTGGTGAGTTTAACGCCGAGATTTGGATAGCACGTGACGACTCACTTCCCGATGAGATGTGGCAAGACCTATCGCATAAGCTGAACAACCGCTACCCTTCGACCTCATTCAATATTGTTCTGGCTTCGAGTGGTGATTTGGCCAACCTTGTTGAAACCCAACAGGTCGACTTTGCCTTTGGTGTCGATTACGAACGTGTTGATGACCCGAGGATCCTCTACAACCCGCTGGGTAAGATTCGAATGATGTCGGTTTGCCAAAAAGGACACGCACTGAGCCAAATGCGCCGAGTCTCTGACGAAGTTCTACGTAACTCGATGCAAGCGACCATGGTTTACCTCAACGAGAAAGACAACCCTGTACTTGACCCGTTCTCGCGCCGCTACATAGGATTTTCGAGCTTCGATTACATGCTCGATACCATCATGCGTGAAGATGCTTGGGGCGTAATGCCAGAGCCGTTGATTCGTCACCTACTCCGCGAACAAAAACTATCTGTGATTAAACATACTTACGGTTTAACTCAAGAAGATTACTGTATGTTTACTGCGGCAGGTATGGCGGAGCACCCAGGGATGAACTGGCTAGCGGACAAGATCAGCGACTATCTGTTTGATTTTTAAATGTCAGGCTATATCTCGCCCTCCGTCAGACACTTCATTTAATCTCTTTTCGATTTCGATGAGCATTAATCACGCTTAGTGCTCATCAACACCATCAATGTCGGTGCAATAGCTATTGACTGCGTTTGTTATTTAAGACGCACATCCCTTTAGTACTCTTCAAACTATCCTTATCGACATCAGTCAGCGTCAAAAATTGTGACAGGAAAAATTCAACCTAACCTGCTGATTTAACTTAATAATTAATAAATACTACATTTTCGAATTTGCGTGAAGGCAGATTGAGTTTGTAAAACTCGCTCAGTATTAGAACAATGAAGATATCGAAGACACTAGGAAATCATTATGTGTGACAGGACAAACCAAAACGAAAATCGAGTATTAATGTTCTCAGCCCTTCTTGCATCTGGCTTTGCATTGGGAGGTTTGGCACTAGGCTTAATTGTTGGTTCCCTCGTCATCGTATTCGACGGTGTTTATTCGCTGATCAGTTTACTGTTAACTTTATTGTCACTAGCTGCATCGAAGTACATTAATCGCCCATCAGACTCTAACTTTCCTTTTGGTCGTGCGATTATTGAACCTATCGTTATCGCTTTTAAAGCCGCTGTAATTCTTATCGTTGTAGGTTATTCACTTTACTCTGCCGTTGGTGCGCTAATGACCGGCGGTCGTGAAGTCGACGCTTCAATCGCGACCATCTTTGGTGCGTTGAACGTACTGGGTTGTGGTTACGCATGGTGGTACATCGCCAACAAAAGTAAGTCATTCTCTTCAGGTTTGATTGAAGCAGAATCGAAACAGTGGCAGATGGATACATTATTGAGTGTGGCGGTTACTGCAGGTTTCGTTGCAGCGTGGTTAATCACTTTGTCACCTTACGCCGAGTTTGCCGTGTATGCAGACCCGATGATGATGGTTCTGATGTCGTTCTACTTCATCAAAGTGCCATTCGATATGCTTAAACAAGCAATGCGTGAACTGCTGATGATGTCAGCAAACAAAGAGATTTGTGAAAAGGTTGACGAGAACGTTATCGCTGTTGATAAGGAAGCGGAACAAAACCTAGAGCTGAAAGGCGTAACGAAAGTTGGTCAAGAGCTGCGAATCAACGTTGATATCCACACCAATAACCAAGAAACCATTGCGGTCAATGATATTGAAAAGACGCGCCGCTTGCTGAAGCGACGCCTATCAAAAATGCCTTATGAGCTGAAACTCAACTTGAGCATTGCTAGTTAGAACAAGAAGCAAATCACAACTAGGTCTTCGCTTGTTCGATATCACTACTCTCTGATTTAGCCGACGCTTTCCGTGTCGGCTTTTCTCTTGTTACCCACCAGCACGCCAATGAACCAATGGTCACCATGCACACGCCTTGCAAGAAAGTGACTGTGAGTGACAGACCAAGCAGCATTGAAGAGAATAGCGTCGCGAAGATTGGCGTAAAGTAAGACATGGTTGCGAGAAACACCATGTTTCCGCCGAGTATCGCCGTGTTCCACAACGCATAACCCGCTCCCATTGCCGCGCCCGCCAAAACAAGATCGATAGCAGCACTCGTTGTCATCACCATCGCTGGTTCGTCACTTAACCCATATTTAATCCATAGCGTTACGGCCGTTGCGATAAAGAACAATACGATCGCATTCTGACCTTTCGCCACGCGCTGTGTGTAGTTGCAATACACTGCCCAGATAATCGCACCAAAGAATGCCATGGAATAGGTCAGCGGGTTCGTCGCGACGTTAGCGGCAATCTGTTGTACCGAGAGGCCTTGGTCGCCACTGATACTCCAAGCAACACCAAAGAAAGCAAGGACGATACTTGGATAAACCAATAAGTTGGTTTTCTTCTTACTGAGTAAAACGGCAAACAGTACTGTTAACGCAGGCCATAAGTAGTTAATGACGGCCATTTCGATGGCTTGATGACGGCTATTCGCCATGCCCAGTGCAAGAGCCAAAAATATCTCGTAGCAGACGAAAAGCGAGCCTCCAATCAGCAAATACGATTTAGAGAAGCGCGAAATCTTCGGTAACCCCATGGTAAAGACCAACAGGATCGAACTCACCGTATAAAGGCTGGCGGCCCCTCCAATCGGTCCTAACTGTTCAGATACACTGCGTGAGAGCGCGATTAAGCAGCTCCACAATAGAATGGCCATCACGCCATAACAACTGTAACGATGAGTCTTTAACACTTGATTACCTTTTTACAAAGCCAACTTAAGCCATTTCCTAAATGGCGAGCATAAACCAGAAACTTGGCTAATTGATAGAAAAAACAAAATAAGACTTCCTAAAATAAACAACACTTCGTACAATATAATTATATTTATTCAATCCCTATTACTTTAATGAACTATACCGATAGCTTTACTCACTACCTAGACCTGCAATTAAAAGAAGTCATTGCTTCTCAAGGCGCAGGGGCTATCGGCCAAGTCAAAAAAGCGATGGATGCAGAAGCAGTTCGACAAGATAAAACCATCCCCAGCTCTATAAAACTGTTTGTAGACGGTTTTTGTGTATTGAGAAAAGGCAAGGTTAAACAAGCGCTTGTCTATCTTAGTCAAGCTCTGAATAAAGCCGATGGTTCACCCTCTTTGATCCTGAAATATTACATCGAATATGGTTTGGGTATCGCCATGATTCGTTCAGGAAATTTCACCGAAGCCATTGTTGAATTGACTAAGGCTTCTGAGTGCAAACACATTGATAGCCCTTACTTGCTTGCGCGAATCTACGCGAACTTAGGCTATATCTTTCTCGAAGCTGAGGATTTTCATAAAGCGCACTACTACTGTGAATTAGCTTGGGAAACGAGCGCACAAACCCCAGAGCAGATGGTGATCTCGCCAGTGTTAACCAACCTTGCGTTCACCAACAGCAAACTGGGTCGGTTTGATATGGCTATCAAGCAGTTTGAGCAGTACAGCGAAACGCTATCTCGGCACGCCAGTCCACTCGGTGAATTCTTTTATCACAACGCCTTCGGTGCCCATTTAGAGCTCTTGGGAGAGCCACAGCGCGCGCTTAAGCACTTTTGCGAGGCGATTCAATGTGCAGAGCAACTATCAGATGATTTCTACTTATTAGATGCGCTGCTTGAATATTGTCGTTGTGCTATCGAGAACCAGCATATTGATCATCTCGACACGCATATCCAAAAAGCACTGCCTCTCGTTGAAGCATTCGGAAGCGCTAAGATGTTGGAGGCGTTTGCCTCTATCCTGCATCAAGAGTCGAAGTTTAACCGTGACGCAGCGGTGAAGAGTGAACGACTAGAGCAAGCCTTCAATTTACAGTCAAAGGCGCTCAAGCTGCACGGTGAAAGTAACAGCGAATCGATCTCTCAGCTTTATCAGCTCCACTCTGAACGTCCCCAACTAGAGAACGCACAGTCACTGGCTAAGAACTTGGAATTGATCTCTTCATTTGGCGAGTATCTTGGTTCACACAATGACCTTACCGACATGGTATTCCGTCTATACAACGACCTTTCAAAGCTGATGTCTGTCGATTGTCTCGCTTTGGGTCTATACGACGAGGCGACTGAGCAGCTCCATTACGAGCAGTTCATCGACCTTGGTAATCTGCTACCACCGTTCACTATCGATTGCCGTGGTGAGTCGACTTTGAGCACCTATTGTATTAAGAACAACCTGCCTTTCGTACACGGCAGTTTTTCCCCTGAAGTGCTCCAAAAACTTGTCAATAACGACCCGACTGCCCATGCATTTGTCGGTACAACACAAGAGGATTACCCATCTGTTATCATGATCCCGTTGACGCTCGATCATAAGACGTTGGGAGTACTCACGATACAGACCCACCAGCCACATGCTTACCAGGACTACCATATGTCTTTGATTAAGCACCTTGGCTCGTACATCGCGGTCGACTTGCAGAATAAACAGCACAAAAAGCAACTTGAGGCACAGAAAAAAGAACTTAATCGCTTGGCGAACTTAGATCCTCTAACAGGCCTCTTTAACCGAGTCTCGCTCGGTTCATCGATTCAGAAGCTACAAAAATGCCCACAAGCAGCGAATCAGATCGCTGTTTTATTGTGCGATGTGGATTTCTACAAGCAGTACAACGACAGCTATGGTCACGTAAAAGGTGATGACGTATTAAAGGAGATCGCCAACCTACTTCGAATCCACTTCACCAAAGAACACTGTAAGGTGTTCCGATTTGGAGGTGATGAGTTTCTTATCCTAACGGAATGCATGATGAAGCCAGAACTTGAGAAAAAAGTACGCAGCTTCATGGCAGACCTGTATCAAAGAAACATTGAGCACAGCGCTTCATCATGCAGTGACAGGATCACCGTATCCATCGGAGGAGCAGTTTTCGATCACAGCACCAAGAGCTTGTTACTCGACTCCGAACTCATCCAAAAAGCCGATGAAGCTTTGTATTCCATCAAGGATAAAGGTCGAAATGGGTCGCTGATCATTGATGCTGAAGAATTCACAACACCAGAACCTAGTGATGCTTTCCCGCTACCGTTTATGTAGTGGTATTCAAAACCCAACACCTAATTCGTCAATCAAGCTCCAATAAAAAAGGTACCCAATTTCAAAATTAGGTACCTTCAACATCTGCCATCTTTTGTTGAGATTAAGCGAGCAATAGAGCCTTTAATTCACTCAGTGATGCAACTTGGTAGTGCGGCTCAATTCCACTTGGTCGTGGCTTACTGTCAACGTTCAACCAACAAGTTTCAATACCAAAATCAATACCACCAAGAATATCTGAATGAGGGTTATCACCAACCATCAGCATGCGCTCTTTGGCAGGAGCACCACTAATGCGATGTGCATGATCAAAGATAGCGAAATCGGGCTTAGCGACGCCTACTTCTTCTGAAATCACCACATGGTCAAAATAGTCCGTCATCCCCATTCGCTCTAAACGAATGGCTTGCAGCTCAGTAAAGCCGTTGGTAATGATGCCCATTTTTACTTTGCCTTGCAGCGCATCCATCAGCTCTTTCGCCCCCGGTAGCAAGGTACAGATATCGGCCATTGCATTTAAGAAAGCGCTGTTAAGTACTGCTGTTGTTGTATCTAGCTGTTTCGCCCACGACTCAAAGCGCGTGTGCTTAAGCTGATCTGCAGTAATTTTGCCGTCTTGGTAATCAACCCATAGCGGTAAGTTCACTTTTTGGTACGCCGCGTAATCTTGTTCGTCAAAATCGACGCCAAAACGAGAGAACATCAGCTTCATTCCTTTAAAAGAGTCAAAGTGAAAGAGCGTTTCATCCGCATCAAAAAATATCCAGTCGTACTTCATTACCTATCCTACTTGGGTTTGACCATTCTTAAGAGGCGATGCCTCATCTTGCACACTTTCAACACAACTGTGAGCTTGTAGAAAGTTCTGACTTTTTATAGAAGTCACGCATCAACTTATGATGTATCGCAAATTTTGCCACATATTAAACTAATAACATACAAGAAACACATCTCAATACCGGAGGTATTATGAAGCACTTCTTACCATCGTCTGTCATGCTCACACCTTTTCTTGTCAAAAACTACGATGCTTTCGTCGGTGAAAACTCTGCACAAGAAACCGATCAAGAAATCGTAAGCAGTGAAAAAACTATTGATGAAACCATCGATACCGAGAAAACAAAAAGTTAATTATATTAGAACTTTATGTGTGTTTCTTGCATCAACAATATTCATTCTCATATAGATGGCGTACGGTTGGCGCCACCTATTATTATTCAAATTATCATTAGAAACTAGCTAACCGTTTGCTTCATGAAGCACGTCACAATCCCTAACTACAAAGTGGTAGTTAGGCGCGAAAATTGTCCCAGATCAATTGTTCCACAGGCCTTTATCGCCAACATAGAACTCAAGCAAAAATCATAATTTAACTGGAGCAATTCATGGCTAGTGCATTTTTTATCCCTACAATCAACTTCATGGGCACAGGCTGTTTAAAAGACGCAGCGGACAGCATTCAATCACAAGGTTTTAAGAAAGGTCTGATCGTTACAGACAAAATCTTGAACCAAATCGGTGTTGTTAAACAAGTACAAGATCTACTTGAAGAGCGTGGCGTTAACACAGTTGTGTTCGATGGTACTCAACCAAACCCAACAACGGCTAACGTAACAGACGGCCTTGAACTACTAACAAACAACGAGTGTGACTTCGTCGTTTCTTTAGGTGGTGGTTCTCCACACGATTGTGCGAAAGGTATTGCACTAGTTGCGGCTAACGGTGGCAAGATTGCTGACTACGAAGGCGTAGACCAATCTGAAAAACCAATGATGCCACTGATTGCTATCAACACGACAGCTGGTACGGCTTCCGAGATGACTCGCTTCTGTATCATCACGGATGAAGCTCGCCACATCAAAATGGCAATCGTAGATAAGCACACTACGCCACTGATCTCTGTAAACGATCCTGAGCTAATGCTTGCTAAGCCTGCATCACTAACTGCAGCTACAGGTATGGATGCACTGACTCACGCAATCGAAGCGTATGTGTCTATCGCAGCAACACCAATTACAGATGCAGTAGCAATCAAAGCGATTGAGCTTATCCAAGCGCACCTACGCACAGCAGTAAGCAACGGTGACGACATCGAAGCTCGTGAGCAAATGGCTTACGCACAATTCATGGCTGGTATGGCGTTCAACAACGCATCTCTAGGTTATGTACACGCAATGGCGCACCAACTGGGTGGTTTCTACGACCTTCCACACGGTGTATGTAACGCGATTCTTCTTCCACACGTTCAACGCTACAACGCGCAAGTATGTCCTGAGCGTCTACGTGACGTGGCTAAAGCGATGGGCGTAAATGTTGAAGAAATGACGGCAGAGCAAGGTGCTGAAGCAGCTATCGCTTCTATCGTAACTCTAGCGGCTGATGTTGGCATTCCTGCTGGTATCGCTCAACTGGGTGCGAAACTAGAAGACATCCCAACACTGTCTGACAACGCACTGAAAGACGCTTGTGGTTTCACTAACCCGAAACAAGCAACGCACGAAGAAATTTCAGCGATTTTTGAAGCGGCAATGTAGCCCTTCAATTTATAAAATACCAAACTTTATATGTTAGTTTGAAAGTGGGCTTGCCATCGGTGAGCCCATTTTTTTATCGAGCAAAGTCACAATAATTGACAGGATAAGCCACAAACACGCAGTGAAATAGATCACATATTAAAACAATGGTTATTGTTATTTTCACACTCCAAACTCGTAGTTACTGTTCACCACATTCCCCCATCAGAGCCACCATTCGGTAAATTACTTGTTATTTGTCTTAGTGTTATTAACAACAAGATCAATAAACCCTACCAATACATACCAAGCCTTATTATTCATATAACGAAACTGAGCATTTTAGTCACCTTGCACAACTGAATTTCGTTTCCTAGCTTTCTTATGCAACAACTCAATATAACGTCAGTTTAGGATGAACTAATGAAAAAGAACCCACTCACTATTGTGTTAGGGCTAACTGCTAGTGTGGGTCTGGTTGGGTGTTTTGACGACTCCGATTCAGACTCATCTAGCAGTGCTAGTTCTTATAGTGTGACAGCCATTGATGGATATCTGCGTAATGCCACCGTCTGGCTCGATCTCAATAGGAATTACGTTTTAGATAACGGAGAGCCCACAGCCACCTCTGGAGAAGGCGGTGTTGCTGAATTAGATGTCAGCGGTATCGAAAACCCCTCCCAATATCCAGTTGTTGTTCAAGCTTTAGCTGGACAAACCGTCGATGAAATCCAAGGCCAAGTCACCGAAAGCTATGTCATGTCAGCCCCGGCAGGCGAGACAGCCATTACTCCCCTTTCAACACTCGTTCACAACACGTTAGAGCAGGACGAGAACCTTTCAAAAGAAGATGCAATTCAACAAGTCGCAACTCAATTAGGCATCGACACTGACGATGTGCTCGGTGATTTCTTGGAAGGTGATGGCGCACCAAAAGCCGCCTATGCCGCAGAAAAAATCGTTGAACTAGGCGCCCTCCCAGAAGAGCCAGAAGATTTACAAAAAGCAACGGAAGAAGGTTCTTCAGAAGCAGGAAAATTCACCATCGTTGTGGCTGGTATCAACGAAGAGATCAAAGCCATTCTCGATACCATTGACGATGAGAAGACCCCAGATCAGATAAAGGATGACTTGAGCAACGCCGCAGACATCGTTATCGCCGATGAAGATGGCGATGGCGTTAAAGATTCCGTCGACGAGTTCTTAAACAACCCTAACGAGTGGGTCGATGCTGACGAAGATGGATTAGGCGACAACTTGGAAGACAAGTATCCAAATGATAGCGATAACGACAGCTACAACAATGATGTCGACCTATTCCCTAACGATGCGACTAAAGCTGGAGATCTAGATAACGACAATATTGATGAAATCGATGACCCGTATCCTAACGACAGTGACAATGATGGCTACAACAATAGCGTAGATGAATTCCCGAATGACAATACGCGATCAGGCGATGATGACGAAGATGGTTACGACAACCTAGATGACGAATATCCAGAGGATCCTACCCGTTCCGGTGATTTGGATAATGATGGTATCGACAATAACGATGACCAATATCCTAACGACACGGATAACGATGGTTACGACAACGATGTCGATGAATTTCCGAATGATAACACCCGTGCCGGTGATGACGACGAAGATGGTTACGACAACCTGGATGATGATTATCCGAATGACAGCACTCGCTCGGGTGACTTAGATAATGATGGCGTCGATAACCTCGATGACAACTGTATGAATACTGCGAACGCTGACCAAGCCGATTCAGATAATGACGGTATCGGTGATGCCTGTGAAACAAGCACAGCATTAACTTGGGATAGTACTAATTGGGATGACAGTAACTGGCAATAATCGCCTGTTCGAAGAATACGGATATATAAGGAATTTAACATGAACACCACGATGAAACTTGTGTTGGCCACCGCAGTTAGCAGCGCGTTTACCTCTGTTGCTTTGGCTGACGTACCAAATGTCTTTACCGCAAATACTCCAGCAAAAGCGAGTGAAGTGAATGCCAACTTCACAGCTCTCGACAACGATATCACCGCGTTGGGAGCCGACTTAGATGGAATAGACGATAACGTCGATGCTATCGATGCAAGGGTGACCAGCTTAGAAGCAAATGGGACTACATCAGACCCATACACTACCGTCGCTATCAATTGCGGTGAAGATGCCGATGCGTTAAAAGACGCACTGGATGATTCAAGAAATACCACCACTAGAACAACCTACAATGTCACAGGCGCCTGTAATGCAGTATTCATTGTTCGTAATGACGTAAAAATAGTTGGCTCCGATGGTGCGAGTATCCTTGCTGGTGCTACTGAAGATGAACCAGAAGCAGTTTTCATTGATGGCCAATCCAGTGTCAGACTTCAAGACATCACCATTGGGGGTGCCCTTTTTGCAAGAAACAGCTCATCTGTGCGCTTTGATAACGTCACCTTACCAACTGCGGTACAAGATGGCGATGAGTATCAAACCAACGTAACAATTCGAACCGCTTATCTACGAGTCAATTCTGGTTCAGTGAATAATCTCGCATTGCACCTCAATCGAAACGCCAGTGTCGATATTCGTAGCAGTATTACCGGCTCAGCTGCACAAGCTATCGCCGATGCAAACTCTAGTCTGGTAGTAGACAGTGAAAATGTTACCTTCACGACCCTTGAAGCCATTGGCAGCTCGTTTATATACGTCGCTAATTTGGTTGCTGAAGATGTCATTGTTGAATCCGGATCGGTACTCGAAGCGGATGCATTAACCGTAAGTAATGAAATGGAAGCTTGGGGGAATTCGCGCATCTCAGTTTGGGGTGATGCAACCATCACCAATGAAACTCAAATCGCTCAAGCGAGCTCTTTTGTATCGGATGGCGATGTTTCAAGTGGTGTGTTTGAGTGTGAATCTAACTCGATGTTCCAAATCCTAGGTAATTTAACCGTAACCGACACCTTTGAATGGGATGAGTCCAATACTAATGGCTTGAGCCTACAACGTGGTTGCCACGGTCAATACGGTGTCGATGAAGAGAATGGCGGTACCCTCACTGGCTCATTCATCAAAGATAACTACTCTGGGCTACTTGATGGCCAGTATATGGAAGTCACTCAGGAGTAAAACTAAATAAAACAACGTCAGTTAAAACCAAAAGAGCATGCCCAATCGCATGCTCTTTTCCTTTTTGAAACCAAGTGCAACCTTAGCCTTTGTAGTTTCTCACACGAGCAGCTTCAGCTTCGCGCTTGTCGACGACCGTTTTACCGATAGGTGCCAATGAAATCACAGCAAGTTTTAGGTGCTGAATGGCAAATGGAATACCGATAATGGTTACAAAGCACGCTACTGCAGATAGCACATGACCAATCGCCAGCCACACCCCTGCGAATACGAACCAAATGATGTTACCTATCATGCCAAGTGGGCTGGTACCAATATCGCCTTCGTTAGTCAGCTCATCACGTGCGATAGCTTCCTGGCCAAATGGGAAGAACGAGAAGTTACCCATCACAAAACACGCTCTGCCCCAAGGGATACCGACAATAGTGATGAATGCCAACAGTCCGAAGAACCACCACGCCAATCCCATAAATACACCGCCGAACAAAAACCAAATGATATTGCCGATTGTTTTCATTGAGTGCTCTCCATAAATCTAAGATGCGACATTACACGTTGTAAGCCGTTGTTAAGGTTATTATTTCAAAACAAAGATGAACCGCCAATGAACCTTTGAAAATAAAGATCATTTGATACTCACCACGATTCTCATACACAAATCCTAGCAAGTGTGAGCTTCTTTGTTACTATAGCTGCAAGTTAACTATCGAATAGACTGTGTAGGCTTAATACCAATCACAGTAAGTAAGTGTTCAGAAATAGCGCAGAAAAAAGGCTTGAGAACAAGGCAGCATTTTTCGATAAGTAGTTATTCTACAATCAAAAATTCTAACGCAGTTATCGAGCATTTTATCAAGCTAGTTCGAGCAATTATTTACTACGATTGGTATCAGACCTAGTAAACAGCAAGAGTAAAGGTCGGGCTTTATGAGCAACAACGAGCAACCAAAAAAGAAGATGAAAAACTGGGTACCTATTGTTTTTTTCGCCGTACTCAGCACCATTCCAGTGTTTATGTTTTTAGTTGATGTCTACATCAATCAATACATGTAGACAAACGACAGAACGAGAAAGGCAGCGGCGCATAACCACTGCCTTTTTGTTTGGAACTAAGTGCTCAATCAGCTTAACTCAGCAGCCAACATGTCAAGAACATCGATAAATTCATGATCAGGAAGATTCAATAGATTATCGCCCACATACCATTCAATCTTACATTGGTGCGGTAACTCACAAGGGCTCGGGTTCCCAAGCCAAATTTTGTCTCGCGCTGCAATTTTATCCCTTAACTCAATGCCCTCTTCCACATTCACTGGCAAGTAAAGATGCAGCATATTACTTTGAGGTTGTTTAGGGTTCACAATGAACTGCGGGTAGTCTTGAAGAATTTGATACACCTGTTTGGTGCGTTCAAACAACGCAGGCATCTGCGCCAAACGCTCATCAAACTGCATTGCAGCCGAAACGATAAATGGAGTTCTGTGGTAAACATTACCACCTTGTCGCTTCATCCATAGTGATGCTTTCTCAATGAATGCCTTACTACCGAGTAACAAAGAGCCACCTAACCCATTGATGCCCTTATATAGAGAGACATAGGCAGAGTTGAAGCCATTAGCAATCTCTTTATAACTTTTTTGGTAATAAGCACCACACTCCCACAGGCGTGCGCCATCCATATGAAGATGAACATCATTAGTTTGACAGTAATCTTTGATGGCTTCTAGCTCTTCCCACTCTGGGAGCTGACCACCAATTTCACGCATAGGTAATTCATAGAGCGCAGCAGCAATTTCATCAGGCCACGCTCTCAAATCATCCACATTCCAAGTGCGATGCACATTACCTAAAGGCAGGACATTGAAACGATTCTGGACCTGATAGCCTTGGCTCTCATGACGGATGATGTGACTCGATTCATGCATAGCAACGTTCTGGCAACGCTTCTCATCACATACGATTTGTAGAGCCGTAGGTTGATTCATCGTTCCGGTGATCACAAATACAGCAGTCTCAAAACCAAGAAGATCGGCAACTTTCTGTTCGAACTCTTGAATGAACGCTCCATCACCATAGGTATCATGCGTTATGTCATGCTCTTCAGACCATTGAGCCATCTGTGAAAAGAGTTGTGCCGGTGTCGGTTCGAAATGACCGGAGAGAAAAAGTTTGCACTGCTGACGTAGGTCCTTAGCCATAGGGTATTTCCTTTATTCGATGTTCAATTGATGTCGTCTTTGCGACTCTGATTTCTGACTCAAGGTAACACGAAACAAGACGCTATTTTGCCACTTAATACTGCATATTTAGATTTCTATTTCACAAGTCTTGTCGCAAAAAGCCCCAAAATCGCAAACGTTTCCACTTCTATCAAATAGTCGGACGTTATCTCGATCAAATCCAAGCTAATTCATTGTTCTTCAACTACTCTTCTATTATTGTAACGAGTAGATATTGTTCGAATTATATAAAGAGGGCCATATGTCGAAGAATCGAGTTCTGGTGTTGTTTGCACACCCATCTCAACACCGCTCTGAAGCGAACAAACCACTGTTTGACCAAGCAAAGAAAATTGAAAACGTCACGTGTGTCGATCTTTACGCTGAGTATCCAACCTTCAAGATCAATATTGACCGTGAGCAGAAGCGTCTTCTTGACCACGACATCATTATCTTTCAGTTCCCACTCTACTGGTATTCGACTCCAGCCATTCTAAAAGAGTGGCAAGATTTAGTCTTAGAATACGGCTTTGCTTACGGTACCGATGGCCATGAGCTAGAAGGTAAGAAGTTCCTGTGTAGCATTACTGCGGGCGGTAAAGAAGATGCCTACCAAACAGACGGCTACAACCACTTTACGATTAGAGAGCTGCTCCACCCTCTTGAACAAACCGCGTCTCTATGTGGTATGGAGTACATAGCGCCATACGCTCTGTTTGGCTCACGAACCGCATTAGAAGAGAATCGTATCGCTGGGCACGTTGAGCGCTACAAATTCTTATTGGAGTCATTAGTTGCCGGCGATATCGATTATAAGAAAGCGAAAAAAGCCGCCAAGCTAAACCACTACCTCGATGAAATCATGAACAAGGACTAAAGAATGACGGGATATTTTTTACAAGCCTTTATCTACTTAGTCGCCGCCGTTATCGCGGTACCTATTGCTAAGCGCCTTGGTTTAGGCTCTGTTCTGGGTTACCTAATTGCAGGTGTGGTTATCGGCCCTATCATTGGCCTTGTGGGCGAAGAAACAACAACCATCCAACACTTTGCTGAATTTGGTGTGGTGATGATGCTGTTCTTAGTCGGCTTAGAGCTAGAGCCTAAAATGCTGTGGGCGATGCGCAATCGTCTAATGGGCTTGGGTGGCCTACAAGTTGGTGGTACAGCGGCAATTGTAATGGGCATCGCGCTTGTATTTGAACAACCTTGGACAATCGCATTAACCATCGGCCTCATCTTTGCGCTCTCTTCGACTGCGATTGTTCTTCAAACCTTTAATGAAAAAGGGTTGTCGAAAACAGAAGGCGGACAGAATGCTTTCTCTGTTCTTCTATTCCAAGATATCGCCGTTATTCCAATGTTGGCATTCATCCCATTATTGGCGCTACCGGAATTAGTTGAAGCAGCACAAAATGCAGTATCCGCCGCGGCAGATCATCATGACGAGCTAAGTTTGGTTGCCGGACTACCGGGCTGGGCGTACGGCCTTGTGATTACCGCTTCGATTGCGTTAGTTGTTGTGGGTGGTCACTTCTTAAGTCGTCCACTTTTCCGTTTTGTAGCAAGCTCTGGATTGCGTGAAATCTTCACAGCAACAGCACTCATGCTTGTTATTGGTATCGCAGCATTAATGAGCCTAGTTGGCCTGTCTCCAGCGCTAGGGACTTTCCTGGCAGGTGTGGTACTTGCCAACAGTGAATTCCGCCATGAGCTGGAATCCAATATAGACCCGTTCAAAGGGCTACTGCTTGGCCTGTTCTTTATTACGGTAGGTGCGGGAATCAACTTCGATGTACTGTTCAATGATTTCATCCTAATCATCGGACTGACTCTAGGTGTCATGCTACTAAAAGCAGCTGTGCTATTTACCTTGGCACTGATCTTCAAGATCAAGAACAGCGACCGCTGGCTATTTACGCTGAGCTTGGCGCAAGCTGGTGAGTTTGGCTTTGTACTATTGAGCTTCTCTGCTCAAAACCATGTATTGCCATCTGATATCGTTCAAACTCTGTCTCTTGTTGTCGCCTTGTCGATGTTCCTAACTCCGGGTCTCTTCATCTTGTTCGATAAAGTGATCCTTCCTCGTTATGAACAGAAATCTAACGATAGAGAAGAAGACACTATCGAAGAGAAAGGCACTGTGATCATCGCGGGTATTGGTCGTTTCGGCCAAATCGTTAACCGTCTATTGGTATCTAACGGCGTAAACACGGTGGTGCTCGATCACCAAGCCAACCAAGTCGATGTACTTCGCTCAATCAACATCAAATCATACTTTGGTGATGCGACTCGACCAGATCTACTGCACACAGCAGGTATCGAAGATGCGGCACTATTCGTTGTAGCCATCGATAATCAAGATGCGAGTGTCGAGCTGGTGAAATACGTGAAACACACCTATCCGAAAGTGAAAATATTGGCTCGTGCCTTCGACCGTGGACACAGCTACCGTTTAAGAGAAGTAGGTGCCGATTTTATTGAGTCAGAGACGTATCATTCAGCACTGGAAATGGGTGCAGAGGCGCTTCGCTCACTCGGTCACCATCCCTTCTTTGTTGAACAGCAAAAGTCGACTTATATGCGTGTTGAAAATCGTAAGTCAGAGAAGCTATATAAAGCTTGGGCTGCGGCTGAAGATAACCCTCGTTACGACAACAACTATCGTCAAATCTTCATTCATCTAGAAGAAGCAATGAAAGAAGACATGAAGAAAGACCGTTCAGACAAGCATACCCGCTCGGAGCGTGGTTGGACGCCACCACCGAAAGGTTACGCTGACGACTTCGAGGAAGAAGAAGCGTAAGTCATCACGACCTCACACCCAAACGCGGCTAAATCAGCCGCGTTTTTTCGATTTAAGCACTGGGAAAAACGCCAAATAACGTCCGTTCGGGAGATAAAAGCCTATCAAGTTCTGCTATCACAGCTGCATTTATGTGATCTATATTTGATTTTCCATTTCGAACGAAATTCGTATTTTTATGATCCCGTTTACATTTGTGAAACATATCGCAGGGCATTCTCTTTAGAGATTTTATACGTACCCTTCTCAACCTTACCGAACATAATCCGAAAACATCACACTTAAACGTCCATTTCACTGGCTTTGAATAATATTGCATACACCTTTATGCATAAATAATTAACCACAAATATATATTCACCCGACCAATTATTTAACCAGCAAAGTCACACGCAAAACCCATTAAATTTAACAAAAACATTTCAATTTATTTCTATTGTTACAATTTGTAACGAATACGGCTTATGGGTATAGTCCTGCACTTCAAAAAGTGAGGCGTTTGCCATCACCTAGAGGAGGAAAATAATAATGATTACTAATGATGCAGTAATAATGGGCCTGTTAGCCGTTATTCTTGGCGGTGTATTTATCACGGAAAGTAGCCAAAATAGCGCACTTAAAAAATTCTACTCGTTCGTTCCGGGTTTATTGCTCTGTTACTTCGTACCTTCACTACTTAACAGTTTTGGCATCATCGACGCTTCTAACTCAAAGCTATACTTTGTTGCCAGCCGATACCTACTTCCAAGCGCACTGGTACTTCTGATTATCTCAGCAGACCTTCGTAAGATTTTTGGTCTTGGCTCAAAAGCTGTGATCATGTTCCTTACCGGTACACTCGGTATCATCATTGGTGGCCCTGCTGCAATTCTTATCATCGACCAGGTTAACCCTGATCTGGTATCTGGTGACGTTTGGCGTGGCCTCACAACTGTAGCCGGCTCTTGGATTGGTGGTGGTGCTAACCAAGCAGCAATGAAAGAAGTATTTGATGTAGACGACCAGCTGTTCTCTGCAATGATTACCGTTGATGTAATCTGTGCCAACATCTGGATGGCAGTGCTTCTGATTATGGCTGGCCGTCAGAAGAAAATTGACGCATGGTTGAAAGCCGATACATCATCTATCGAAGAGCTAAAAGAGACGGTATCTAAATACCAAGAAGAGAACGCGCGTCCTACAACAACGACCGATCTAATGAAAATCGCAGCGATCGCCTTTGGTTTAACTGGTCTTGCGCACTTCTTCAGTGACATCATTGCACCATGGATCTCAACCAATGCACCTGAGCTTGCAAAATACAGCCTAACTTCTGGCTTCTTCTGGCTCATCGTAATGGTGACAACATTTGCACTGATTGCTTCGTGCTTTAAGTCGACACGCAGCCTAGAGCACACTGGCGCCTCTAAAATTGGTTCTGCATTTATCTACATTCTGGTTGCAACCATCGGTATGCAAATGGACGTAACTGCAATCTTCGATAACCCAGGTTACTTCTTCATTGGTATTACTTGGTTGTCTATCCACGCAATTCTTATGATTGTGATGGCAAAACTGATTCGTGCACCACTGTTCTTCATGGCGGTCGGTTCTCAAGCAAACGTTGGTGGTGCAGCCTCTGCTCCAGTGGTTGCTGCAGCCTTTCATCCTGCTCTAGCACCTGTGGGCATCCTTATGGCCGTTCTAGGTTACGCACTGGGCACTTACGGCGCATACATCTGCGGTCTTATCATGCAGGCGGCTGCGGGCTAATCCACCCCACCTACGCATCTAAAAATCCGATATTGGGCGACCAGTGTCGGATTTTTTGTTTTCTGCTAGTTAGAGTCATCTGAGAGTATTTACATTTTATTCACACACTCACGCGCAGTATTGATGCTACTGGTACAAATAGACATGACTTGCATTAGAAGTCTCATTCAATAACCAACAAGAGAGACCATTACGCATCGTTGATGAGTCATACACTCCGTACTAGGTTTAAAGCACAAAGCATGTTTAGTGAATGGAGAGACCTATGAAGAATTTCGTTATATGCGCAGCCATTACAGCACTCGGCATAGCAAGCATTCCGAGTTATGCAGCCTCTGATGCAAATATCATCAGTAAAGCAGAAGCCATTGAAGCCGCTCTAGAATCTGTAGGGGTAGAAGTGTTGGGAATTCGACACGACGAACCTGATAACCAGTGGGACGTATTTGTCAGACACGGCGATAAAGCCTATGAAGTTGAAGTCGATGCGATAACAGGAAAGATCGTCGCTTCGGAAGAAGAGAGCTTAGCAGAGATACAAGCCGAACTATCGGGAGACCTGTCCCATGAAGGTGTACTCGGGGATGTTGATAAGTAATCTGAACTATCCATACAAAAATGCCCCAAATTTCTTTGGGGCATTTTTATTATAGAACTAGCTAAGGGTCTCCCCTATTAGCTTATTCCCAATCTAGGATTACTTTACCAGACATACCAGAGCGCATCATGTCGAAGCCAGCTTGGAAGTCGTCCACTTTGTAGTGGTGAGTAATGATTGGAGATAGATCTAGGCCAGACTGGATTAGTGAAGCCATTATGTATAAACCAAAAATTAAACCTAACAAAACAACGACTTAACTAAAATATATGAAGTTTATGGCGACAAAGTGGCGACAGTTTCAGTCGTTGTTATGACTCCCCCACTTCAATAGTAGGTGTCTTTCCCACCTTTCTTCCTATTTAGCGCCTACAAACAAGTAAGCACTGTAAAAAAATATGCCGTAGAACTTAACAAAAACAAAGACAAAACCAACAAAATCAATAACCTAAAACACAAACACTATATTTATAAACAGTGAAAAATGACGTCTTTTACCCATAAATTACGCTGTTTAACAATGAATGCCGCCATTTTCACCAACTCAATTCATTCATTTGTTTTACATCTATGATTAATCTATTCGCTGTATCTAGCAATTCACGCGCTTCACTTCCCAAGGGTTGATTAGCTAATACTAAGGCGTAGAAGTAATCGAGCATCACTATTAAATCATGTAGTTGATTTAGTATGTTGATGTCTATGCTTTCTATGTAATTTTCTAAGTCATTATCTGATTCAAAGTCATTCGGTTCTCCACCAAGCGCATGTACGATTGTCTCTCGTATGTAATGGCACAGCGGAATCAACTCCTTAGCTACAATCATTTCTCCTCCAAGATTTGCTGGCTTATGAATCAATCTTGAGATTGTCAGCACTAGTTATTCAAATGGTTTGTCAGATAATTTCGTCTGACTTAACAAAGAAAGTCCTCTCACCCCGAACCCTCTGTGTTTAATGCTAAGAAAATTTGACTTACAGCGAACAATAGCTCGATTAGAAACGCTATTCTATTTAATGTAAATGACAATTATGGCGTTAAGCACCTAGCACAAGGGGTTATACATGAAATGGTTTCCTATAACATTTTTACTTCTTTTTTCTAGCTCACTCCTTGCACTACCGGAAGAAGGTAAGTCAACCGAAGCTTTAAGTTTAGGATTCTTCCTAACTGTAACTGAAGACTGCCCTCTTGAGTATTCAACGTTAAAACACGGCTTAGATGGTGAGTTTTTACGAGCTAGGATTTCACCTAGTAAAGACCTAGACCAAAACTTAAATGTTTATGTGAAATGCATGCCAGTCCGTAGCGGGAGTTCTGTTCATACTGGCTATGCTATTAATGTAGATATTCGTTTTGGTACAAGGCTAACAAGTGGAGAGAACGTGCTTCTAGAAACACCAAACTATGGAGCACTATTAATTGGAGGGACTACTGATAGCGCTAGACTTTACTTCACCAATTACATTAAAGAAGGTGTATCAACAGCTCTAACTGATTACCTCTCAGAGAATATTGATGAGCAAAAGAAATATTCCAATAACTCTAGTCATTTTCTTTTACAACTAATGGTTCTAAGAGATAAAGACAATGCGATTAACGTGCAAAAAGACCTCACTGAGCGAGGGTATAACACCTCAATCGTTAGTAGCCCCGATTTTTTTCGAATCGTTGTTTCAGGCAAAGCGAAAGAGCCAGGTGATGTCGTAAGGATCATCAATGAACTAGAAGAAATTACTGGTTCCAAAGCTAAACAAATAGAATAGATATTAACTGATTTTGTAAGAGCCTGATGAACTTCCACTCGTAATATTAGCTTGTGCGTTTTGTGTGATCTCATCAACCACAGCATTCGCGATAGCTTCGGCCATCATGCCAGCCATCGCGAATTCACCATCAAGAACAAAGCCCTGCGCTTTCAACTCGTCTTCTAACTTCTCTTTTAGTGATGCTTTGCTTAATGCCATCTTACTTACCTGCAAAAACGGTGGTTGATACGTCTACGTGTGGCTTACCCAAAAACGGGCAAATGCTTGCACCAGTGCATACTCCCTTACCACCATTCATCTTTATTGAGTCTGCATCCTCGGTGATATTCTTAGCCGTGGTTACCTTGTTACCTTTGACGGTTTCCGTATGATCACCTTCAATTTCCTCTAGACGGTTTTCCAGTACTTTGATGCGTTGGTTAAGGCATTCCAACTTATCGTCTTTATCTGTCTTTCGTTCAAAGTTACCGTCTTGGTCTACCAAGTGATAAACGCCTTGGCGTTGTTGGTATCGGCTTTCACCTTCTTTGATACCTGGTAGTTTAAAGCCAAGTGGGAGAACGCAACGAATAAAAGGTTTGTCCGGTTGGCCGAACATAAAGCCCAACTCTACGATGCTACCAATTGCAGGAGGCTCCAAACGGCCAGCATGATCACCAAGACCAGGAACCGGAAGCGGTACCACCTGCAATGGTGGTTTATCTTCGTATTCCATGCCCTTTTCATCAAGTAACTGAACATCCACGGCATAATGAGGATAAAAGCGATCAGACAAATCACCTTCTTCTGGCAGCTCTGGCAATGCGACCACCTTCGCCCACCTTGGTAAATGCCACTGACCAGTGAACTCTGGAAACAGCCTAAAAATAATGCGCTTAATAACATTCACATCCATGTTAGCTTTGCCTCCGTTCCTTCAAACTCTACACCAATTAATCGGAGTCCATTCACCACAACACCGGGCTTTAATTTTGGAATAGCCGGTATCTTTACTGACTTGTTGGCTGTGTGGTTTGTCATTAGCTCATTAGGTATGGTAACGGACTTATCTGCCCAGAATGAATCTTTCCAACTGCCTACATAAATTTGCCCGTTGCCTTGTTGCTGCCAGAGCAAGTCATCAATACTGAACGCTTGAGCTAATTCGTCTAAGACTCGATAGCCATTTCCATCGCTGTAAAAACAAGAAATGGCTGTTTTGCTGTAGGCTTTCTCTGGTACCACAAATTGAAGGCCAGTTTTATTTGTCACTTCGCTAAGCAGCTGCATGAGTGTCGGGTGACGCATGATGATGTTGATAGGCTCGTAAAGTATTGCCGCCAGTTCACGGCAAAAGACTTTTGACCAACCTCTTTCTATTGGTTGCACTCGCTCAATGTAACCAAAAAAGACGCGGCTTATATCACTACCCCAACCTAAATCTACCGCAATGATAGTATTAAGTTCAGGGCTACCTTCAATAGCAAGCTCACAACGACCTGGTGTGTTTTCGCTAAAGACAATGCGATGGCTTTTTACCTTAGCTTTATCTTTGCCCAGATAAGCGCGGCAAAGGAACTTGTTGGTTGTCGTCATACATCACCATTAGCCCAAAGCATTATCGACAGCTTTTAGCACCTTCATGACACCAGTTAATTCAACCTCTGTATCTGGCGGTACATCTTCGGTCTGTCCCGTTTCAATTGGAGTACTCACACCTTGCACTTTTTGTTGTACCGCAGGTGCTTCTTGTTGGCGTTGCTCTATTCGTTCTGGTACCGATAAGTACTCAACTAGCTCAAATGAAACACTCCATTGCCGATGAGAGTCTTGCTCATCGGCACGGACTGCACCTTGGAATTTCACTTGACGAATTTTCAAAGCTTCTGCCGTTTTGTTACTGATACGATAAATATGGCGTGAGCCATTTTCTAACGCTTCGGCCAGGCTAAACAGGTTGGTGAGAAGTTGGCTCATACTGAACGGGATCACACCTTTTATGGTTAGAATTTTGCCTTTGGTACCTGTTTCTGCTTGGTCGGTGGCCGAAGTTTGGCCGGACATATCTTGTCCGGCTAACTGCTGGCGAACGCTAATGCGTAAGTTCTTTAATGGGAGCTGAGCTCCGTTTAAAATCAACATAACACACTTCTATGGCTGGATGTCGTAAAGCTCATGAACTTTAGGGTGTTCTGAGTTTGCCCAATCACGACAAGAATCTATGAACTTATACATCTGCTGTTTTTGTTCAGCGGTACCGGTTCGCTCTAACGTTAATTGCTTACCCATTGAATAATGGGAAACAATATATTTCTCACAACGTTCATTAACTTCAATCAAACTCATGATATCGTTTGAATAATCTATTGCTTCTACTGTCATAATTAGCTACCTGGTTTCGTGTCAAAAGGTGCATCGCCATAAAGCGATGGGAAATAGCCCCACTTAGGGTTTTTACTATCAAGTGAAACATGTCCTGAGACAGCCCCAGCCCATATGAATAACACCTCCCCAGATGCCGAATAAGGCCCAGGATGACTGTGAATATACGCTCCTGGGGTCGGTTTATAATTGTAGCCGCAGCATTTCCATTCATTTTTCTTGACGCCATTCAGCCAAGCACCTCTGATATCTCCAGAAAGTAGCATTGCGTAACTGCCTACAGTTACCGCTGTAGATGCCGACATCGTTGGATTAGGATAAATCGTATAACGGCTGTGCTTATCTTCATCAAAACCACTCCATACCATTTTCATTACTCTTATGGATGGACGGAAATGCTTGACACCTTTGCGTCCCATTGCGGTTAGAATTTCTTGCTCTTCTGCATCTCGATCAGCCCATTCAATACCAGTAACAATAGTTCGATAAAGCGATACTCGAATATCAAAGGCAGAGTTCTTCGCGAAAAAATCTAGGTTATCTCCAGTCAAGTTCCCATATTGGTTTTTAGACTGCCGTGTTATGCCATGTTCACCTCTAGCCCCTGCGATATAACTGTCAATCTGAGCCTTGGCTTGTGCGACTTCATTGTCAATCTGCCCCATCTTTTGACTGACCTCAGTGGTCACCGATTTACTAGCTTCAGTTTGCTGTAACGAAGCATTAATCGCTTGTTGTAAAAGCGAGTCTGTATTACTCATCTTCTTTCTCCATGACTCTTAATTTTTCATTCACTTGCATAAGTTCGTGCTCTTGTTGAACGTTCTGTTTCTGGCTCTGTAACAACCCAGTGGTTAAGGAAATATCCATGTCCAATCGTTCTTGAGTAGACTTCTCATGCGAACGTTTATACTGGACGTTTAGAACGTCATGCTTCGTTTGATGGACACTCTCTTGCAGTTCGAGATCTTTAATTCGCTCCTCTAGGAGACGATTCTTATCGTGCAAAGACATGCTTTCATGACTCTGAAGAATGATATTTTTTTGTGCTAAAAATAGCCCCTTGCTTAGTTGGGCAATTAATGCATCCATGTCATTGAGCTTGGATTCATAGTTAAACTGCCATGTCTCAGAGGCCACAGTAATATTTGTGATTGCTTGCGCGCCCGAGAACTTAAGCAAGAAGTTACGCGTTAGATTGTTCCCTTCTTCTCCAGTCAATTCGTTATTTTTGCGCTTAGACTGAACCACCATGTGGTTAGCCGACACCAGCACGCCTTCTTCACTGACTAACCCAAGCCAATTAAAATCAAAGTTACCAATGGTGTTATCCAAGATAAGTGAGTAAACCACTTCATTCGAATTCACATAGGCACTTCGTGTTGGGGCCATTCTTAGTCGAATTTGGTTGCTTGGAGGCAACGACTGAATTCTTTCTGGCGGCATTGAAGGATCAACACCTGGCACATAAGCCAAAACAAACTCTGCAATTTCTAGTGGCTCTTCCGATTGCTGCTTTTGTGCAATAAGCTGTTCGCCCGGGATAGTAATGACTGCCATATTCTTATCCTATTGAAGCTGGGTAGGTTTCATGGGTATGGCTGAACTCAGCGACTGAAACATAAAAATTAGCGGTAGTGGTCACATCAAAGCTGTAACGTCGGCATGTTCGCCCATATTGCCTTACAATGGCGTCCATCAAACCAGGTACATCGTTAATGTCCCCATCATTCACTTTGACGCTCACGATATCCCAAGGGTAATAGTTCAGCCTTTCGTCAATTTTGATATGTGGGTAACCGAGTTTGGTAAACATGTCTTCCCAACCAACTTCGGAGCCGCCACCTGCCGCAAAGGGGTATGCAAAGTTAACCCTTATGCGATAAATCTCTTCTGGCTCTTCAGGTAGTCGCTCTATGTCACGCTGCCAAGCAATCAAGTCCACAAACTCAATCGGGGCAACCATTGGGTCTAATTGCTGCAGCGGCCACTCCAACAAGGCTTTAATCGCATCCCAATATCCAATAAGGGCGTTTGCTAATTTGAGTATTTCTCCTTTGCCCATCCAGTGCTTTAACTTAAATTCAGGCAGTTGCAATGGTCACCCCCAAGCTATTAATGCGAGGTACTTCCATACCATTAGCAATATCAGCATTGTCGAATTCAATCGACTCAAGTTCAGGGAACTGGCCGTGAAGCTCTTGCGCCAATCTTGAGAAACTAAAGCGCGATGATGGTTTAGTTTTCGTCGCCTTGTAGTCCGTGTTCTGCCTAAATGCTGAACCAATGAATAAACCAATATCAGTTTCTAGGTCTTGCCTTTCAGCCCCTGTTAGTACTCGACCAACCCACGCTTTGCATGTCACATCAATCAGATTACCTGGCATCGCATATACAAGAAGGTCATCACCATGACCGTGGTTGCCATCACGATTTATATGATTGTTTAAGTCACTGAGCATTTGAGAAGAAGGTTCGCCCGAGTCCAGTAAAATGAATGCATTGGCTGAACCTGCACCGCGTGGGGCATTATGCTCAAA
The DNA here is from genome assembly GCF_059834255.1 of Vibrio sp. R11-SG3-ISO9. Classification (NCBI taxonomy): domain Bacteria; kingdom Pseudomonadati; phylum Pseudomonadota; class Gammaproteobacteria; order Vibrionales; family Vibrionaceae; genus Vibrio; species Vibrio sp. R11-SG3-ISO9. The sequence continues at coordinate 48,579 of NZ_JCBDGU010000018.1, read as the reverse complement.
GTAAACATTTTCACTGTTGATACCCGCTCGTAGCATGAGTAATGAACGATAAGCTGCGTCTATATGCCACTTTGCCACGCCGCTGAACTGGTTGCGGATACGAACTCGAAGCTGATCATCACTCTCTTCGTCGGCTCCGGCTTCAATAAGCCAATCAGCTGAGTTCACTACTTGTCCGATACCTGACACTGCAGTAGCAAAAATGTGGTAGTAACCCTCCCCAAGGTTATAGGCCGCACCTTCATGCTCTGCTTCCACTTCACCAATAGCCGACAGCTCATTCTCAGGCAGCGTGGTATCTTCTTTTAACACCACTCGATAAACCGTGCCGTTAATAGGGTCAGTTTGAATGAATGTCCCTTTAGGAACGACAATAGCCGGTCCCTTTGATGCAGCTCGATGAAACACTATTTGCCCTAATGCTTTCGTTGCAGGTTTGCGTTGTACGTTGAACTGCCAAGCCCATAAGTCGAGCCATTTGCCCACTGCCGTAGCAACAAACATATTCGGCAGAACATACCCAACCAAAAACGTATTGATAAGCCACACTGTTGGGCTGATCACCATGGTTTCAATCAAACGCCAAAACGGTGAGTACTTTGAGTCATTGGCGATGATGCTACCTTGTTTCTCTGCTTCTTCTTTCAGCACCGTTTTCCATTGGTCTTCATCAAGAGGCAAGCCTGCTTTTTTAGCAAGTTCGGTAAAATCTGGTTTAGGTATATCAGTCAAGGTTCACCTCTGTGCTTACTTCGCCAAACTCAAGGGTTTCTGCAAAAATGTAAATTAAGCCATCATTGACTTCGTCAATACGTACTGTGCCTGGTACCAGTCGCACGTCTTCTTCAACCAAGAGCTCTAGTTGTGTTCGAGCATCCGCCTTTTTCGACGGGCTGCGCTCTGCAATCAGGTAAACGGCCAAGTTACTCTCGATAATGGCGTGTTTAATGTCTTGGGCGATCACCGCTCTGTCTTGAATCAATACAGGGTTACGACCTGCATCAAGCGCCACGTCACCGTTTTCAATGAGCAAATCTTGGTATTTAAAATCTGCCATTAGCCTGCCGCCATTTCTAATTCACTTGCCATGTCTTGTGGGCTATTCATGTACGTTGGATAAATTGCCACACCACCGTAATTGGTTGAGCTCGTTTGGTAGCTAGCAATATTTTTGGCCGCGCCACCTGGCTGAATTTGTGCTTGAGGTGTTGCACGTTTTACTGACTCAGATTGAATCGGAGCCGTTTCATCGTCACTGCCGAAACCTGGTATCCAGTCAATCAGCCCTTTCATTGTTTCCCAGATGTCTGACAAATTGTCAGTAAACCAACTAAATACGCTCCCAAAGATGTTTCGCATCGAGTCGGCCATTTGCCCAATAAAGGCAAAGCCGCTGGTATCGGTAAAACCACTCATTACCCATTGCCAACCTGCCGATAGGAAGTTGAATAGGGTTTGAAATGGCAATGTCACCAGCTCTACCGCACCAGAGATTGCTGTAAACCACCATGTATCAGCCATTCCCGCTGTAAACATGTGCCAACCCAACACTAGGTTCTCAAACCCGCCTTTCAACCACGACACCATTTGCCCAATGAAGGCAAAGCCACTTGTATCGGTAAAGCCACTCATCACCCACTGCCAACCAGCTTTAACAAACTCGAACATGGCCTTAAATGGCAGGGTGATTAACGTGATTACTCCTTCAAGTACCTGGAACCACGTTGTGTCACCAAATGAAGCTTTGAGATCATCCCAGTAGTAAATCAATGCCCCTACTGCGGCGATTGCCGCTACCACTGCACCAACGACCAAAATGATTGGGTTAGCCGCTATCGCAATGTTGGCTGCTAACACGGCCACACGTAGTGCTGCCATGCCCTTGGTTAATAAGAAACTCACTCCCGTGAACATCTTTATGGTGAGCATGTAAGTTGCCATTGCTTGCTTACCCACACCCATCATCAAGGTAAATGCACCGCCTGCTGCTGCTGCACCTAAAATCGCCATAGCAGCAAAACCAATGTATTTAGTGAGGTTCGGGAACATCTGCGTCCATTGAACAATTGCGGTAGCTCCTTCAGCCATGCCGCCAACAACAGGCAAGATGGCAGGTAGAAGCACAGAACCAAAAGCAGCACTTATGGCAAAAACGCCTTGCTCTAACCGCTCCCATTGGTCGGTCATGGCTCCCGCCATTTGCTCAGCAACATCAAGCCCTTTGACTTTGCCGAGCTCATTTATTGAAGTGGTGAGCCCATCAGTGTTTTGCATCAGAAGTTGGATCATGGCTGTGGCTTCTTGAGTACCAAAGGCTTTACTCAGCTCTGCCGCTTCCGCTACCGAAATGGTTTCACCATAACGGCCTTTGATTTGATTCAAGATATCAACGATTGGCAGCATTTGACCTTGAGCATTCGTAAACTGCATATTCAAGGCTTCTTGAGCTTTGGCCGTACCCGCTAAGAACGCACGATATTTGGTACCTGCTTCACTACCACTCATCGTGGACTGCAAAGTACCAAGAATCGCCATCTGCTCAGTCATGCCCACACCGACAGAGGTTGCCGCAGCACCGACTGAGGTGAATGCCGATGACATACCCTCACCAGTGGTCTTAAACATCTGAACCGCTTTCGCAGTTTGACCACCCAACACATTTACCCAATCCGCCTTACCCATTTCGTTGGCTGAATTCTGGAAAATGCCGTACATGGTGCCGACATAGTTGGTAATGGTTGAAGTATCGGCTTTGGTCGCAGCAGCGAGCACCCCAGACGCACGGGTAAACTCAGAAAGTTCGTTGCCTCCTAAGCCAGAAATAGCGGATTGAATATCATAAGAAGCTGCCACAAAATCTGAGGCTGACTTGCCATAGTCCACGGCAAATTCAAGTGCTGTGTCGCTTAGCTGCTTCAACTGCTCTTCAGCAACACCAAGAGATTTAACCTCACCTAATGCCCTATCCATTTCAATGGCTGGCATCAAAGCTTGTTGCAATGCGAAACCAGCACCCACCATGCCTGCCGCACCTGCCATCATGGTGTGAGTACCTTGACGATAGGTGTTGGTGACATCGGTCATTTGTCGTTGAATATTGCCCAGAGGTTTTGAAATCTGGTCAATCAGTCCAACTTGAAATCTGAGTGCTTCTGGTAACATCAACAATTCTCTACTTACTTTGCGGACTGAAGCTTAGTGATTAACCACCAAAGGCTTTGGCCACACCGCTAGCGGTAACGGCTCGCATGTTTTCCCAATGGTTTTTCTCTAACCAAATCGCATAAGCTAGGTTCTGATCAGTATCCGGTTCATTAGGTAGCCACTTTCGCCGCCACGCATACATTTTTTGCCTGTCGCTACTATCAATGGCAGCGACAAGCCCATCTATTTTTTTACCGAGATGGAAAGCTTAGGCGCGTACTCTTTAATAACGGCACCGTAAATCTGCGTTGCTGCACCTGGGTTCTGCTTAGTCATTTCGCGCAGTGCGTCTTTTGAGCCTTCACTAACGCTACTCATCAGGAAGTTATGGGCTGCGCTGCTCGCATCACCTTGCAAGATGGTGTTTTGTGCGTCGTCGTACTCGGCTGGCGTTGGGTTAAATTCGAGGTCTGTCGTGCCAACGGTTAAAACAATGGCTTTTGTCATGCTGCTTCTCGCTTCAATGTGTCGTAAATTCGAGTGAGTCCAGTTTCTAATTGACGTTCTAGTCGTTCGAAACCATCCCTAACTTCTTCTTTAGTGGCGAAGTTCTCCGCCACATGTGTTTTGTAGTCAGCAAGCTCTTTTGTTAGAGAAAACAGCTTGCCAATCAAAGCGCCAGTTAACATCACCAATAAGGTGGCAAGGGCAACCAGTGCGGATAACCAAGTCGGGTCCATCGCTATTCCTTCTGTGGGATTTCCTTCAAGCGTTTGCCCTGAAGTGCTGCAATGATGTCGTCAACAGTTTCTTGAAGAACATCATTTGTGCTTAAGCCTTTTAGTGTTTCCAAGCCCCACACCACCAAGCGAGTCGCAAAGCGTTCAAGAATGATTTTCCAACCGATTTGAAAGAACAGGCCTTTCAAAACTTCGAGTAAGGTTTTGCCGATAATTCCAGTTAAAAAGCTCATTAATCTTCTCCAACCATGGATTTGTATGCGTTGAGGTAATCCGCTTCAGTAGCCTTACCTGCGTGAGTGTTCCAATACTTTTTGGCGTATCGCGCAAGCCCTTCCAAATCATCCGCTTCGGGCAGAGCTTCTGGGAACCGAATCAAGTTCAACCGTGCAGTAGCAACCGCAAACTGAGGGGAAATCACCATATAATCCGCATCGCTTTCACAAATAGGATCAGCACCAACTGGCCCAAACATAGATAAAGCATCCAACAAGTGAGGGCGCGATTTGCCTAGCCACTCAATCAACCATTGGAATGTCGCTGGCTCCATCTGGGTAAAACCAAGAGCAGGACCACGAACCTGTTTTGAATAGGTCAACTTTCCAGACTCATGAGCCACGATCATCAAAATCAGATTGATAGCGGCTTGCGTGTTCATTTTTCCGTATCCGCCTGTTGCCATATCTAAATGGTCAAGAACCGGCTTAATCACATGCTCAACAAAGAGCTTTCCTAGTTTCATCGCGTCATTCTCTCCATGTCGCTTTGGCACAGGGTGCAATATTGGCACCCTGGTACTTTCTGGCGGCGTTCTTCGGGTATTGGGTCGCCACATTCGCCGCATTCCTGTGCGCTTTCCCGCTGTTCAATTCGCTTAGCCCTTGCCAGTTGGTTGACAAGCGCCACTTCTGTGAATTGGGTTTCAAGGCCACTGGCATGGTCGATAACATCAGACATCACGCCCCCTTATTACTGCACCAAGTCTTCGGTTTCGTCCGATCGCAGGTATGATGTGCCGTTGATCTTCACAAAGTCTGGGCTTGTCACTTCAAACGGCAGTTTGTGAACCAATGCGCTACCACCGTTAGAATCAACATCGAGCAAATCAGAGATTTTGATTCGACAACCAAAGGCTTCTACTTTCAGCTCATCTTTATCAATCTTGCCGAAGAAAAGCGCATCGAAGTCAGGTAATCCACGCCATGAACCCGCTTGGCTTGCAGCTTTACTCAACTGGTTAAACTGTTGAGTAGTGAGCTCCATTTCACCGCTTGCTTCTACGTCGCCATCTACCCAACCATCTGGCACACCAGAGGTTTTATTCACGGCTGAATTGTCGGTAATAGACAGGGTGACTTTTTGCGCTTTTAGCTTGTAGTCGCCCATTGAAAAGTGCATGTTCTTGCCAGAAATACGCATGCTCATTGGTTACGCCTCCGAATCTGCAGGGTTAGAGAGATCAAGCCCAATGTTGACCACAATGTGTTTCGGGCAGTTATGAGGACGAACCATTAAGCCAATGTTTACTTTGGTTTTGCTCATCCACTGAATTGACACATCTTCATCGCGTGGTGGCATGATTTCACCAGGGAACGGAATGCCACCAATCTCAGTAGTCTTCGACATGTCGCGCATGTCTTTACTGAAGTAAGTGCGGTTGAGCTCGATACTTGGTGGTGTTGAATTAAGAATGCGGTCAGCAATACGACGAATCGCTTTAATTCGAACGCGGCGATTTAGCTTGTGAACGGGGCGAACATATTCAAGGTATTGATAGTCTCCGCCTTTCGCTTCCAGCGTGGTGGCATCTGTCCAGTAAACACCTTCCATATCTGCGTACCACTGGGGCAGTGAATAACGCGCATCGGCTAGCGCTGAAATAGTGCTCATTTCAAGTGGTTTACCTGCGCTATCCACTGGCATTTCACCAAGACCTAATAGGCTTCCCGTTGCGACTCGCATTGGGCTATCGGCTACGGTGACAGCGCGATCACATAAGCGACCACCAAGCACACCAACATTATTGCCGTTAAGCATTGGCACTGGCGTTACCATATTTGCTGCCACATCTTTCACTAGGGCTAGCATGGCGGTTTCATACTCCGACCACGTTTGGGTATCTGCATCAATACCAGCACACGCAGCAAGGAAGAACACCCAACGACCAAGTTTGCTCGTTAGCTCTGTTGCTTTGTCTTGCATCGCTATGAACTCGGCTTTGTTGGTCACAACGTCAACAACACAAATACCTTCGAAAGAGTCAGTAAGGTTGGCAGTATCTACAGCGTCTTCCCAAGAATCACCATCAGCCAAACCGAAGATGGCGCCCGTCCAGTTTTGTTTACCATTGAGCTGCGCGGATTTGACGTTTGCGCCTAGCGCATCATCAGTAACCACCTCATCAAGGTTGGTCATGTTGTTTACACGGGTAACTTTGCCTTGCAGTTCGGCTTTATCTGTTCGCCCGATGTAGAGCAGGTGGCGCTCAATCTCTGGAATCCCGCCTTGCCCTAAATTGAGGTTGTTTACCTCTACCTTTCCGGTTGCCATTGGTTATTTCCTCGCTTATGTTCGCGTCTTGGCCTGCTCAAAGATCTTTATGAGCTGTCGGGTTACTTCGCGTTCGTTACTGCCTAATATCTGGCGTTCTGCTAATGGGATATCCCAAGCGGTGACATTGGGCTGATTGCTCAGCTCCCGGATAATTTGCCCTGCTTGCCCATGGGTAACGGTTTCCATCAATAGACGAAGGCTTGGCTTTTTTCGTCCTTTGCCACTTTTTCTCGGTACCGTGTAACCCAACTCCCTTAGCTTTCGCGCTTGCCCTTTAGAGCAAGGCGCGGAATAGTTTGGTGTTCCCCATCGCTTTTGCATTTGGAGCTTGGTCATTTTTTGTTTTTGACCAACGTGGTGCCTGGCTGCAATTCTTGCGGTGAGCTTGTTGTTCCAAGTTAGGTCGAGCATGTTGGCGTTTCGTACATAAGGGGTTAACCCTTTCGCCATACGGCGCATCACTTTGCCGCGCTTCTTCCCTTTTTTGGGCTGTAATGCTTGCCCATGAATATCTTTCTGTTGCTGAATGCGTTTGCGTGTATTGGTCTTTTCCCATCGGCCAAGGGTTTTCAGTATCCAAACTCGCTTTTTGGGTGGTAGTGCTAACATGGCAAGCTTTTCTTGCATGTTGAGCACATCCCTTTTATTCGCACTAATCGTCGGTTTCATTCACCAACTCCGCTTCTTCTGCGGTGTAAATCTCTACGGCCTGAACTCGGTATTTAATTCCGCGCCAGGTAATCATTCCGGCTTCTGAATCTGGTACCAACTCGATAGGCTCCATCAGCTCAAGCTCTATGCTCACATCAGCGACTTCATTGCTGATCACATCCACCGATAGCGTTGGGTCTTCAAGTTCCTGTTCGTTTCGGTCTTCTTCATGGTCGCTTAACCAACAGGCAACCAGAGCTAACAAACAACGTGGGTCTAACAATCGGTGAGGAAACTCCTCTACCGAGATCACCGCGTTGTATTTCCAGTAACACGCGATGTAACCATCGTTACCTCGGTCTTCACCACTTGGGACAATCGAGCCGTTCTCTTGCCAAGCATCAATTTTGTTATCAAGTACGTTGCTATTAAGGTGGCTAACGATGTATTCCGTTAAATGCTCAAGCTTGGTCTTGTTGTAAACCGTGTGACTCATATCGAATCGATACCATTGGCACTGCGCCCGAGCAATTGAGAGACATCTTTATTACTTTGAGCTAGAAAACGGGCCGCCTGTTGTGGCTCATCTATCGCCGCGTTGTCCCCTTCTTTACGCCTGTCTTGCGTCGCAAACTCGGGTAACAATTCAGAATGAGCTCGGCCATACACAGCACGTTTGTACAATGTGGTTTTGGCGATGCTCATTGATGGCGGAATACCATCAACCAACAAGCGGTCTAACTTCTGTTGAATATTCAGCGCGGCAATCGTGATGGCCGCAGCAATAGAGTCGTTATCAAACGTATGCGGAATACGGCGTAATTGGCGAAATTCATCGGTCGATAAGCTTGGCCAACCTTCACCAGGTATGGCTTGGTCACTCGTTTTATCCATTTTTCCGCCAAAGCTCATGATTCAACCTCTTTGCTACTGCAGTTAATTAGGGCGCCTCTAGCCACTGAGTCGACGGAATAAACGTAGTGATAAATCACTTGTTCTTCCTCGTCAGCCGAGGCGCGGTGGCGTTGGAGTCTTTACAGGTTATTACCTGACTCGAGAGCTCGAATACGTTGGTCGATATTGTCGATCATTGTGCCGACACCAATAGCTGCGTACTGTTCATGAGCTTCTTCAAGGAACACTTTCGCCTTTTGTAAGGTTTCAACATTCCCGACTGATGCGGCGTGTGGCTTACCTTTGTCATTTCGAATCAGATTAAGGCCAGCGAATTTAAGCCACTTAGCTGTTGGCTTTTCGTTGATGCTCCACTCATTGCGAACCTTCTCAAAAACTTGAGAAAAGTAAGGCTCGATGGAATGACATTGTTCAGTCATACGCTCAGACCAGGCTAATACTTCATCAGCGCAAAATGTCGCGAAGTCACGCTTGAATCGTTCCGGCGTATCAAGCCCACGTTCGATGGCAATACCACACCATTCAATCGCAGTATCAAGATCTTCGATGTCGAACAGCCAAATCACCATCTGAGCAAACAACGGATTATCAAACTTTTCATCGCCGGCTAGATAACCTTCCACCGCTGTACGGTACTTGGGTACCAGCACGTCACGTTTATGTTCGACCTTTTCATCTGTTCGGTTGAAGTTCTTCAAGACTTTCAAGTCTGTCTCTAGCTCTGCCAGTAACAGGTGCAAGCTGTTCGGGTTAGCGATAACATTTTCACCTTGTTGTCGCTCTTCTTTTTCAATGATTTGCTGACGCGCTTTTGCTAAAGGGCTTGCCATACGTTACCCCTGCGCAGGTTCAACAACTTCTACAGCTTCAATCGCTGCGAACTTTCCAAAGTTACCTACCGCGTAACCTTCCATCCGAATATGGTTGGATTCAAAACGCAGTCGGTCCGTGTTGTTCTCTTGCTTGCGCCATTGAGTACCTGTTTGCGTTAAAATTTGCAGGTTTTTCAGGTTAGTTACCCAAATCGCATTTGCAGGGAAAAACGGCGGTGTATAGGCTTTCTTGCCCGCAATAGTCTTAGCAAGGGATTGAGCGGCTTTGTGTTCTGTTGGTGTTTCCGCCGACTCCAATAAGCGATGTTGCTCAGCAGCCACCAAGTTTGAGCCAACAATAACTACAAGATCATCGTCTTGGCGATATTGCTCCGCAATGGTGGTATTGATTAAGTCTTGAACTAACGAATCAAGGTTTTTATAGGAACCTACTGTTTGACCAGTTGGGTCTAACTTAGCGGCTGGGATCACTTGAGCGGCTTTTTTCTCTTTAACGATTTTCAGCCAGCCTTTATTGACGTCTTGACCTAGCGGGTTATTAGCAGGGTCTGTGACCTTCGCAATGCTTGTACCGTTAAAGCCAATACGCAACATGTCTAGCGCAAAACGTTTCGCGATAGAGTTTTTCATCAGGTTAAGCCACTGGCCTTTGCTACCAGAGTTAATCCATTGGGTCATCAGCTCCCAAGGGATGTGACAACCTGAGTCAGTTTTGACTAGCTCGTAGGTGTTACCTTCTTGGTCCACATCAACACTGAATCGACCATTAGCACGACCAGTAGCTAGACCATCCAAACCAACATCAACCACCTGACCTTTGATTTGTTCCACAAAGCCCGTATGAATCATGCCAAGGAAAGCATGCGAATGTTTCATTGCTTCACGCAGCTTGGTTTCCATAACTGGCGTGATACTAAACATCTTAGAACCGACAGCGGCCCCAGCGGCTTCAACAGTTACATCACAGAATTCTTTGATACATTGAGTAGAAACGGCATTTAACATTAATACATGTCCTTAGCATTGAATTTGTTTTCATCATCGCCGCCATTGCCTTCTTCACCTGGCTTTTGACCAGGCTTCTCTTGCTTTAGCTCTGCGAACTTGGTTTCCAGGCCATCGACCTTTTCCATTACTGGCGCAATTTGCTTTTGGAGTTCAGCGCTAAACTGTTCCATTGAAAGCTGCTCAGGCTTGTCTTCTAGCTCGTGCGGTGGCTGCTCAGCTTGAAGATTGAATTCTTGTTTTAGTTCATCTTTCAGCTCGCCTTTCATGATGCCGAAATGCTTTTTCAGCGCGGCATTTAACTGTTCTTCAGTCACATCTTTTTCCTCTGGTTCAGGGACAGGTGTTAGGTCTGGTTCGTTGTCACCAGAATTGAAAAAGGCACTGCACATTGCTAAAAAACGATCAGTTCTTGAGTAATATTCATCAAGGTTGAGTTCTTCTAACTGGCTACATTGCAGCTCTGTGGTTTCTCCCTCTTGGCGAGAGAACTTAAGGATTGAAGTACCAGACGATGCTGGGGAATCGGTCACGGCTATGCCCATGAGATAGCACTTTCCTTGCCCTTTATAATCTGGATTAGGTTCGATGGAGGTAAACAGCTTTTGCTCTAGCTTGTTGGCTTCAAGTAAGTATTGGTTTGGTTCAAGCTTGGCGAACAAGCGCATTTTCCCATCCACTTCTTCTGCTTTCACTTCAACCACTTTTCCCCAGTTACTACCGTAACCACCAAAGCGTTTATGTTCAGGCCAGATCAAAGCGGTGTATTCAGTCATTGCATAGCTTTCAGCAATCTGAGTTAGCCACTCTCGGGTGATCTTACGACCATCAACCGTTGGCCCTTCTGTCGCTACTATTTTCCAATCACTGATTTTTGCCATTTGTGTTTTGTACCTAGTAAAAATTTGTCAGTTAGGTGTTTCTGGACTCAAACAATACGCCTTTAAATTTGCCCTTTCAGCCACTTCAATTCTGGTCAATTCGGATATACGCCAAATCCGAACGGAGCCGAATTTTGCTATGCAATTTAGGTGGTTATCTGGGCGTATGATTGGCACATGGCATATACAAACGAAGTAAAAGAGGCAGCGCAAAAGCTCTACTTGCGTGGTGTTCCTCCTAAAGAAATTGCAGAGCAGCTCAACCTCAATAGCACACGAGTTATCTACAACTGGGCTAAAGATTTTGGTTGGGCGGCGTTGTTGGATGAGCTTTCTGCTGAGCAGATGATTAACCGCAGACTTGCGGTTCTAATTGATAAGGATGAGAAAAGTGATCAGCAACTAAAAGAGCTTGAACTGCTGGCAGGCCAAATCGTCAAGCTAAGAAAGGCAAACGCTGAAATTAAGATGAAAGAGCAACGGGCTCAGAATTCTGGCAGCTCTGTTGCACCAGTTCGTGATTCTAATAACAGTGGTAAAGATTCGCGCCGTCAAAAGAAGAAGGCGAAAAACGATATTGGACACCTAGACGCCGCAGACTTTGAAGAGTGGGTCGCGAGCCTGTTTGATTACCAACGTTTAGCGCGATCAATTAAGAATGACCCTAAGATGCCCCGTACCCGCAATATTCTGAAGAGCCGACAAATTGGTTTTACCTACGGCACCGCAGGCGAAGCGTTCGAAGATGCTGTGCTTACAGGTGAGAATCAAATCTTCGTTTCTGCGACTAGAGCTCAGGCCGAAGTGTTTAGAGCCTACATCACAAAGATAGCTCATGAGTTTTGGGGAATAGAATTAACCGGCAACCCGATCATTCTAAGTAACAAAGCCGAACTGCACTTTCTATCCACGAATGCTAACTCTGCGCAGTCCCGCTCAGGCAATGTCTACATTGATGAATACTTTTGGATACGTGACTTCAAAAAGTTAAGTGACGTTGCTTCTGCTTGTGCGACACAAACGCGCTTTCGAAAAACCTATTTCTCTACTCCATCAAGCAAGAACCACCCTGCTTACCCATTTTGGACTGGTGATGCCTGGCGAGGTGAAAAAGAAACTCGAAAAAACATTGAGTTCCCATCGAACAAAGAGCTAAGAAATGGTGGCCGCGTCTGCCCTGATAAACAATGGCGCTACATTATTGATGTTCACGATGCAGTGAAAGGCGGTTGTCACCTTATTGATGCAAAGGAACTTGAAGAAGAGTACAGCCCCGATGCTTTCCGTAATCTATACAAGTGTGAGTTCGTAGATGATTCGGCCTCAGTGTTTAAGTTCACCCAGCTTGAAAGGCTCATGGTCGATACAAATACCTGGCAAGATTTCATCCCGACAGAGAGCCGACCGTTTGGTAATCGTGAAGTATGGCTAGGTTATGACCCAAGTCGAACACGAGATAATGCCTGCCTTATCGTTATTGCGCCGCCTATCGACGGTAAAGAGAAATTCCGTGTACTTGAGCGCCACTACTGGAAAGGCCTCAACTTCCAATACCACGTTAATCAGATAGACCAGATGATGAAGCGTTACAACGTTACCTATCTAGGCGTGGACACAACCGGCATCGGTGGCGGGGTCTGGGACCTGATACACCAGAAGTATCCTAGGGAAGCTCACCCAATCCATTACAGTAACGAAAATAAAAACCGCTTAGTGATGAAGATGATTGATATTGTCGAAGGAAATCGGATTCAGTTCGATAAAGAAATCAAAGATATACCAGCGGCGTTTATGGCCATTAAGCGTTCTATGACAAATGGTGGCGGCATGATGACATTCAAAGCCGATCGCAGTGAGTTGGTCGGTCATGCCGATGCGTTCTGGGCGATATCTCATGCCTGTATCAACGAACCGCTCGACCATACCGCAAAACGCAAATCAACCTGGCAGATTTAATCAATGACTGAACAAACAATTGAAGCACCTCAAGAAACAGAAACCAATGATGAAAGCCTCATGTTTAGCTTCGGCGAGCCTGAAATCATGGACCGTGACTTCACCAACTACGACTACAACGAACTCTATTACAACGAAGATGGCGACTACTGGGAACCACCTCTAGATAGAGCTGGCTTGAATAAGCTAACTCGTGCCAACGCTTATCATGGCTCCATCTTGATGGCTCGCCGCAATATGATTGCAGGTAGGTTCACAAAAGGCGGAATGAAGAAACAACAGATGCAGTCAGCCGTCCATGACTTCTTAGAGTTCGGTGATACCGCCCTACTCAAATTACGCAACTATTTTGGTGAAGTTGTGGGGCTGTGGCCGATTCCGAGCATGTATTTGCGAAAACGTAAGAACGGTAATTTTGCTTTTCTTGAGCGTGACAACAAACAGAAGAGCTACAAGAAAGAAGACATCATCTTCATCAAGCAATATGACCCTGTTCAACAAGTATATGGCGGGCCTGATTACCTAGGCTGTGTTCAGTCTGCTTTGTTAAGTAAGGATTCGACCACGTTCCGCCGCCGCTACTACAAGAATGGCCTGCATATGGGCTTTATCTTCTATGCAACGGACCCAAACCTTAGCAAACAAGATGAAGACGACCTTAAGAAGAAAATGGCATCGAGCCGTGGTGTTGGCAACTTTCGCTCTATGTTCATCAACATTCCAAACGGGAACGAGAAAGGTATTCAGCTAATTCCTGTTGGCGACATTGCGACAAAAGATGAATACGAGAAGATTAAAAACGTCACAGCACAAGAAGTGATCACCGGCCACCGTTTCCCTGTCGAGTTAGCCGCTATCATTCCTAACGGCGGTACACGTGGTGACCCAATAAAGTTTGACTACGTTTACTGCAAAAATGAGGTGATTCCTGCCTGCCAAATGTTTATGGATGCCGTAAACAGTGACCCCGAAGTGCCTAAGAGTTTGCACTTGGAATTTGATTTAGGGAATCAAGCAGCTTAGAAGGTGCGAAATTTTTTGCCATTTTGTTTGATGCTTTAAAATAGTACTTAGCCCTTAGCCGATAAGGGCTAAGCCTACCTTAAACAGATCATCAAATTACATTCAAGATCATCCCAAACCATGACATAAAAAACTAAAATCATTGACTTTCAATCACTTACAGTCAAAGCAGAGATCAAACCTGATCATTCAAATTTCAACTTTCTTCAAACTTCTTCGCACTACGAAATTCTCTTAGACGCTTCATAAGCCATTTTGATAGGGAAAATCATATTGCAGTACCCCTTATTGCTAAAGGCTTGGCGCTAGTTTGGCGGCTTTCTGAATCCCCTTAATTTCGCCATTTGAAAACTGCGAAAAAAAGTGATCGTAAACCTCGCAGGTGGGGAGGAGGAGTGCGATTTACGTGTGCATTGACTTAGTCGAGGAACATAGAGGAGGAAAGTAACCATCAAATGGATGGGAATACTAAAATATCAACACATTCAACCAACTATGCAACTTAATCAGCAACAACAAAGGTGGTATAGTCCCTCTCCTTTCTAAACTAACTAAGAACTATGTCTAAACAGCAAAATATCCCTCTAGAGGCTGTCGTTGTCGATGCAAGAACACAACATCGACGAGAAACAAACTATGGCCATATTCAGAATATTCGAGATAGCATTCTTGATGGTGAACATATCCCACCTATCTCCGTGGTTAAAGCAACGGACTTAGGCTCAGAGGGTTACTATCTAGTTGATGGCTTCCATCGGGTTGAAGCTCACTTTAAAGCTGGTTCACCTTATATAAAAGTTAATGTATTGAATGAAGGCACCCTCAATGACGCTATTTATCTATCACTGTCAGCGAACGCGGAGCATCATCAAGCTTTAGTAAGATTAAATCCGGACATAGTAAATGCTGCAGAAATAGCTACGGAACTTATTTTTGACAAAAAGAAAAACATCAACAGAAACTCACTAGATTTTAACCCTTACCCTAAGGTCGAGGTTGATGAAGTAATGTCTGCTGTAAAATGTACCGAGCGCATAGCAAAACCGGCATGCCTAAAGTTTAATAATAAAATCAGAGAAATTAGAAACAAGAGCCTCTATGAAGAAGCACTCGAGGGAAGACCAGACATCGAAGTGGCTGAACGACATGGCGTTTCTGTAGCAACAGTAAGAAAAGTCGTTGAGTCACTTCGAAAACGAAACGAATACGAGAGTGAGCGAGGTAGTGGATGGTCGCGACAACGTAATTTTGATTACGAAACACAAGACGGTGAATCAGGCTATAAAGGAAAATCTCGGTTCAATCACCGATTTAGTGAGCCAGACTTTGAAGTTGAAGCAGATTTAGTAGAGTTTTTGCTAAAACACCACTTCTTTGACGGAAACAAAAATCGCACAGAGCTTTTTTGTGCCACTGGTAGAGTAGATATTCTCACTGATAACGAAGTGATAGAAGTAAAGAGAACACTCACAAGGAAAAACATTCAGCTCGCCATTGGTCAGCTAATGCTCTACAAAAACTTCTTCAGTAAGAAAAAACTAACTATTGCAGGCATGTATCACAACGACCTTAGAACTCTTAGCGAGCACGTGGGCAACATCGGTATAGACATCGTGGTTATATACTCAGACGGTAAGATCGAGCGCTTGGTTAAAGGGACAGCAAACGGTCTGTAACATCTTGGCCTTAGTTGTTTAAACTAAAACAACTAAGGCATAAAAAACCAGTACTGGTTATTCATCAAGCATTATCTCGTTTACAGCTTACACAACTTCTAAGTGGGTGCTAATATCGATTGCAATATTCGATTCGAATACCTTAACGCAGAAAGTTGGAAAAAAATAAACATCAAAAACATCACACTCACACTCAAACGCATATCTAGTGACAATGACCAAAAACCTGATATTTTTGCCAAATTTAGTATTAGTAGTTCATACCACAAGCAGATCAAGACTACAGTGTAGCCTGTTATCATACTTGCTGTATCAAGCAGGCGCTGAGCTCTGACCGGCAACATTTCATACAAACATGGGGGAGCGCTATTTCGATAGTGATTAAACATTTTCCAAATGTCGCGTATGCCCTTTTGCATATGCTCTTTATATATCTGCTCTACTATAAGAGATATTAACAAGATACATCCCCCAACTTTTACATGGAAGTCGAAGCCAAGTTCATACAAAACTGCTAGTATTTCCATTTTAATCCCCTAATTCTATGGATTTCTATATTCATATCAAGAGTTCAACACCCTCGATAAATCTGATTTATCCTTGCCTCAACAACGCTTCTAGCAAATGCCTTATTCTGAATCGAATAATATCTTTTATCATGGAAGCTCTAAGAATCTTATAACTCCTGTACAAAAATCAATATATTTTAGTACTATGAGCTATGAATCCATTAACTTGATTGTGTCATATGAGAGTAATTTGCCCAGAATGCGGTGAGAAAGCCAGGATACAAAAAACAAACCGTATATCAGCGCGTTATAGCGACTTATACTGTAGTTGCAGTGACCCAGAATGCGGCCACTCTTTTGTGATGAACCTAACCTTTAGCCACACTCTAAGTCCTTCGGCTAAAACGACTTCTCAACTAACTTTTGAAATGGTTAAAGCCCTAGCCCCCGATCAGCTCGATAAGTTAAAAGCACAACTAACGCTTATTTGAGTATTTGGTCATATTTAACCAATAGCTTTTTTCATACAATTCACCCGGTTTTTTCTTATCGTCAAAAATATATAAAGACAAAAAAGACAAAACAAACATGAAAGTGCCAAAACCAAGGGTAACATTGTTAAAATCTGCGAACGTAATAATGTCAGTGAAGTCGACTGACTCGTTAAATTTTCGAAAGGTAACTAAAGATTGGTAATAGCTACTGCACACTTCTGTGATAAATGACCATGTACCCAGAAGTGGAAAATAAGATTTAGAGGAAAAGATTAGTATACTTTTTAGTTCAGTATAATTGTTTATTTTTTTCATATAGTCCCAATGAACACTCCCCCACACGATGGAAAACACAAAAAACAACCCCGCATAAACACTTGCCCATACAGATGAAGAACTAAGCAGTGGCATCAACTGCTCCAGACTCAAAATCATCGAAAATGAAATTAAGCCGAAAAAGACCACAAAATAGTATGCTCTTATTTTTTTTCCTCTAGACATTTTTTAAACTCCTAATCATAAACTTCATCAGCCATCTTAATAAGTTGCTTCATTGCATCTAACTTCTCAGGCTGTAACTCTGATCTCTGGTCCGCGACCAACAATCCCATCAAATAAATACCTATATCAGCTCTGCTTTCACCTTCAGTGCTGAGTGCTACAGCATCTATAATGAATTCCATCGCTTGTAAAAATATGTCTTGTTCTTTTAATGACATAGCTCTACTCCAAACCAAAAGACTGTATGAATATACAGTAGTTTTCATGGGATTTATACAGTGTTTTTATGAAGAGAGATATTGCACTCAATTTGGCTAGTGCAACATAGCTTCTAGACATAGTTCGGTATATTGATTCTGCGTTTCCATCAAGAAGCTGTATTCGTCCTCGTCTATATCCAAAATCGGTGGAGAGTCTTCAAACACCGCTTTCCAATACGCTCTACGTTCTTGATGCCGAGTGAATGCGCTGTGATAGTGCGCATCTGCTTTTTCCTTAAGATCTCTCATATCAATATCACGGCACTCCATTGACCAACCTCTAGCGCCAGCAGCCCAGAATAGAAAGTCATCCAGCTTAGAACTAGACTCTCCCCCCTCAAACGTTATCGAGAAACGGTTCCCAGAAGAGACATGAACCCCGCGTTCACGAATCTGCTTGTTAACAATTTCAGCTTGCTTTTCTAACCTGATTATCCTGGATTGCATCTTATCCGTGAGTTCTTTCGGTTTTCCTTGTTGAACTGCTATCGATTTAGCTTTAATGGTTTGGGCTTTAGCAGCAATTAACTTTGATGCCTTTCTCTTTAAAGGCTTTTTCCATTGTTCCAGCTTGTATCCCAATTCTTTGATCACTGCAGTCATGTTTCCTGCCTCAAATGAAGCCAAACATTCCCACTTTGGAGCTCGAGTGCATTTGGAAATATTGTAGCGATTACCTTTTATCAACCCTTGCTCAGCATCCCCGCCTTTTGCGGCATAGCCGACAGCTTTAATAATGTAAGAACCTGCAGCTTTTGGTTTCTTAATTCGTTCAAGCTTTGCGAAACCATGCCCCCATATTTTTTCGAGCCGTTTTGCCCAAGCACTAAAAAGCCTAGGTTCCACATTCCATTTGAGGAGTACATGCACATGCGGATTGGGCTCTCCATCTTCGTTGGCCGGACATTCAGCGACCCAAATATAGTGAAAATCTAAAGGCTTCATCGTTGGACCAACATCGCTGGGTTTACCAATATGGTCTGGTACTTTCTCCAATTTCAGATCGCAGTAACTTTGCCCGCTATCGGTATCATTTTGTATCGTGTGGTCGGCTACCCACCCTCTTTGATACATTTTTTTGCAAGCATCAAGAAAACGAGAGACCTCTTTCCCCATTGTTGTTTCACTCGTTTTATCAAGAGTGAATTCACTGACTGGTTTATCCTCCAACCGGCAATAATCGCCAGCGATATCGCCGGTCATGTTCATTAGCTTCGTTCGAGGACGATTTTTGTATGGGACAGTTGAATATGGACCAGCAATATTCATCACGGGTAAAGCTACTCTTTTTTCCCTTGAGTTACTTGAATACGTCACCATGTTTCTTCGATAACGGATAGGGTGTCTAGCACCCAGCCCACCAAGTTCAGATTCGTCTGCCATACCCCCAAAAATTGCTAGACGTTGAGCCTTTGTAAATGTAAGTGTCAGGAACGTGGTAAAGCCCTCGTTGCAAACAGCAGAGTACGCTGCACTTTCAAAAATTTGTGTTACTGCCCTCTTGGTAAGTTTATCGGTATATCTATCACCATTGTTTGCAGCAGGCGCTTTACTCGCAGGAGTTTGAGTAATGTGCTGAATTCGATATTGATTGAAACACTTGCGTTGCTGAAGTTGCACCGAGGTAGGGATAACTTTCGGTTCACATAGATTAACTTTGCCCTTGTCACGCAAAACAGCTGATATGTTTCGCTCTGTAGAACCATAGAGCGAGTCATGATTGAAATATGACTCTGGGCTTTGCAAAACTTCCGACGGCTTTAATACCTTGTCTAGCAGTCGCAGAGTGCGGCGATTTCGCTCTATTCTATGCCGATATTTTTCTGTCGGACTTTTGCGCCCTTTGACTAGCCTATTGTCTTCGGCGATTCTCGCCGCCGCTTCGCGGTCGTGTTCGGAGCGATGGTTGAGCGCTTTATAAAGATCGGTCGACTTTTCAAGCTCAACTTCTCGTTTAGATTTTTGATTCAAGACCCGGTCGTAAATCGGAATTTTCTTTACTAACCCCGAATCTAGAAGCGCTTGCTCTTGGTCGGTGTAAATTTTGGATACTAAAAAACCAGCGTTATAGCTGGCATCGTTTCTACGGATTTTATCGAGGGGCATCACAGCCCCTACACTATAAAGAAGATCATTCAATTCCATACATTAACACTCATCCAAGAAGTCTTTTGATTTACGGGTAACCTTCGATTGAGTTTGAATCGACTCGTCATCGGAAAATAAAGTGCCTAGCAGTGTTTTAGGGGCGGCTTTTAATACTTCACTCATAATTCAGCCAACTCCTGTGTATCCATTATCATATGACCACCGGTATGATTACCTTTGATGATCACACCATTCATAACATGCCGGCAGTTAAACAACTTACAAGCTGTATCTATGGCCGGCTCTAATGAATCAAACTCACCAAGCACTACACTCTTAACTTCATTAGTTTCATCATGGCGAATGACCCCGCCCCCGTTGTTTAGTGCCACTGCAACATAGTTCAACATCAAGAGACCTCCAAGGTTGGATAGCCATGGAGTGGTTCACAGTCTCGCCACCACATTTGCATAGTCGCGTTTTGGTTAACGCTTTTGGTACAAGCAGAAACAAAAAAGAGTGCACGAATTGCACCTAAAGCTTGATGATGCATAGCGGTATCTGTTGACTGGTTGAACACCACTACCCAAAACACCCACCAAGCCGTTATGAAGTCTTCAAGGCACAGCCCCTGTTCTGTGCCATTCACATTCACCAACATAGCTCGTGTAGAATCGAGCTGAAGCATTGCACCTTGGTTAGAATCAATATCATTGAAGACTCGAATGAACTGCTCAATTTTGCGAGTGGTAAAACCTTCACTACGAAGGCCATGTTCTAAATCATTACGAAATACAGTGATTGTACTCATGCTTCCACCTCTGTAAGACCTGCTAAATATTGGTTAGCTTCTCCAATAAAAAGTTGAGCATCTTCGACTGTCATTTGAGAATCAGACGTTGTTACACCAGCTTCACGCATGATGTCGTAGCCCGCCTCGATACAATCACACGTCTCTTGCAATCGGTCTCGTAGATACTCAATCAATTGCCTCTCTCTAGAGTTAGTTCCTTGCTTCATATTCACGCCCCTACTTTTGACAAACAAAATTGTTCGAATTGATACAGTGCCTCATCATCAAACCGACCTAAGTCACGGAGGCCGAGCATTTCAAGAAACAGATGACGGTTACTCATATCTAGGTTCGCCCAATGGTGAAGTTGTGAAACTTGCTCAATTGAACCGTTGCGGTACCAGCTAGGAAATGAATAACCAAAGAACACACGAGCGCGATCGCATTTCATTGCTTCTTTGATGTCGGCCAGTACTTCTTCTTGCGGGCGGTGGGTAGCGATAGGTTCTTGCTTCTTCGCGATAGCATCTAATTGAATTAACACCTTGTGCTGTTGCTCTTGGTTGCTTGAATTAAAACGTTCAGCGATTTGCTTAAAAGACTGACTAAACAAATGTTCTTCAATGTTACTCATCATCATTTCCTCAAATTTTGGATGTAAAAAACCCTCCCTCTCAAAGCGCAAGAGGGATACAGGGTTTAGGCAAATTGCCTAATGGCTAGGTTGTTTCGGCTTTACTGAGCTAAGACCAACGAGAGAGCACGTCCTGTGCGCTGGCATCAATTCTATGAATCTCTCGTGAGAGACGCTGACGCTCTGTGTTGCTATTAGTATTGGCGTACTGCGCTTGTAGTTCTGCTCTACGTGAACGAAGCGGCTTTAATTTACGTTCGCCAAGTTCTTTTCTTGTTCGTTGTAAAAACGTTAGGCCACGCTCCTTTTGCTCGCGGTTCAGAGACCAACACGGCAAATCAGGACACGGATTTTCTAGAGGTGGTATTGCTTGGTCTGAGTGTTCGATTGTTGCAACTGACATAAAATTTTCCTTTAACTTAAGCCTGGAATTGCCGAACCATTGGCGACCAAATCCGCACTCATAGCTAAGAATGGGGAAACGCCTTTTGTACGGCTCTCTATATCGTTAATTAGAAGCACAAGGTTGCTGATACCTGCTTGTGCTTTTTGAATGATGATGTGCTTGTTTGTACGACTAAGGCGATCTTTGCCTGCATGCTCTAAAGCCATACGAGAAAGGTCGCCAGAGTGCATTGCGTTTTCCAATGCACGTTTAATGAACGTTTCTTCGCTCGCATCATGAGGGATCTGTGCTGTCACCACGCCAAGGCCAAGCAAAAGGCTATTAAGAATCGTGTAGTTGCCACTCGCTTTAGTTATCAGCACCAGTTCAACGTTAGTTAGAATGTGCGGCTGCTCAGGGTTGAGCTTGTTGCGCAGCATAGTGGCATTCATACCTACCTCTTTTGCTAACTTGGTCATGTTCTCCGAGTTCGCAAATGCACAACACGCTTCGTTAAATGCCTTTTGTTTAGAGCCACGGAATTCGCACATTGAGTCAATTTCGTTCATAACCAATACTCAATTGAAGACAAACGGGATGGAAAGGAAACCCCAACCAAGAATATTGAGCCACAGCGGGCAATACTCTTTGGTCGGCATTAGAGAGGATAAATGCATGACGGCCTATCCTAGCTTTTCCATCGTTTCACGAGTCGCCATTTCAACTAAAGCGATCATGTTGATGAGAGGGGTTTCTTTACCTTTTGCTTTAGTTTTAATAGGTAAGCGACCATCGGCTACCCAATCCATGATGGTGCGCTTAGGCATACCAGAGAATTGAGAGTATTGGTCATACGTCATGAAAGGCGTATTTAGGACTACTTGATATGAGAGCATAGTGATATCCTGTTAAGTAATTGAATGTTTTATACGGGAATGATTAGTTGCACCTCATCATTCACCCAACAAGGCGAATATTAGATCGATTATGAGTGATTATCAAGGCTTAGATCGCCCAATTGAGTACCTTAAAGGACGTGAAGTAACTGAGAAATTGAAAGAGATCACTAATTCACGTGATTTCCTTTCACTTGCAGAGGTTCTTGGCGTACCAAAATCAACCATTTCTACTTGGCATCAACGCAAATTAACCCCTTATGAAATAATTATTAGGACTCACTTGAGAACTGGAGCATCTGTTGCTTATATGGCTACAGGTGTAGGTGAAGCTTTTCCTGACGAAAGCACGCAAAAGCATGTTTCCAAGAAGAATGAGGCGAAGACACTGTTTGACATCGACTACTTCACCTTAGTGAACGGAAAGCTTATCGGAAATGAAACGCTAGTTTTTGATAAGAGCTACCTAGACAAACTTGGGGTTCTGAATGTAATGGGCATCGAACACGATGGAACTACATTCATTGTCGACAAAGAAGTTCGCCAGGCGGTTAGCGGCACATACCTAGTCGATATGGACGGCCTACTCTCTCTAAACGAAATCCAGCGCTTACCAGGTAAAAAGCTTGCGATCAGCTTTAACGGCTCGACGATAACAGTCGAAGAAGGTGAGGTAAGAGTTGTAGGTAGAGTGGCGCTAGTGATGGAGAAAGTCTAATGGTTAGTCTCGTTAAACCCAAAGAATTCAAAGAAGCTGGTGAGTCCTTGTTGAAGGAAATAGAACAAGGAGACCATCAAATAGGCTTTGCTGACTCCATTCTTACTAACATCAGAACTGCACTCCAACAAACTAAAGTAAACGGTGGATTAAATGATCTTTATCAAAAACTACTGGATGCTAAGAGTTCTTGTAAAATAGTCCGGAATACAATAAAAGATTCTTCTAACAATCAGCCCAAAAGTCTAGCGAAACTTGATCATATTCTATTAAATTTTAATGATTTGCTTAATGAAGAGATAGACGAACTAGTTCTATTGATCGTCCATAATCAACTCAAAAACAATGCAAATTTGGGACTCAATAAATTTAAAAGAGAGTTACATGATGAACAAGTGAAGCTCAATAAAACAAGAGCTTCACTACAAGAGATTCTGAATGAAATCCATTCCAAGCAAGAAGATTTAAAAGCTTTGGAATCAGATACAGAGCAGAGAGTAATCGAAAAAACACAGCGTTTGCTCGAGGATACACAGCGTTCGATTCAGAATAGAGTAGATGATGGAAACGAAACAATCCGTGCTACACTCCAATCTGTGCGTGATGAACTAGATATTCGAGCAAACCGAGCAGAAAACCAGATAAACAATCTAATTTCTAATGCTGAATACAAAAGTAAAATTCACGAATCTGACATCAAAGAGCTGTTCAAAATTCATGAAAAAGAGTCGACAAATCGAATTGAAGTTAGAATTCAAAATGCAGAAGGCATTGCCACACATCTATCGAAACAAGCAGCTGATGCTAAAGAGCTATATGACGATATAACAAATGAACAAAGAGATTCTTTGTATACATTTATCGAAGAAAGTAAGAAATCTCTCAACGAATCAATTCGAAAGACATCTATTGATGCATCACAAAGAGTGCAGAAGGCTCAAACTGATGCGCAAGATTCATTCAATACATTTTTGAACGAAAATATCACTTCGATTAATGAACGAATTGAATCAAAGGTAAGTGAATATGACGCCTTGAAAGAAAAAATGGAATCTACCTTTCAAGACAAAATTAACGCTCTAGAAACACAATTAAGTATCGTCACGTCTGGAGTAATGGCCGATCAGCATATCAAACAAGCAAATACAGAACGAAAAGTATACTGGGCATTTCAATTGACAGGTTTCGCTTTCATGCTTGCTGCCATTTATGCAGGGTCAGTGTTCTTTAGTGAGCTGACAAACGTCAAGATACCCTTTTTACCAAAACCCGACTTAGTCATCCATATTGACGGGGCCCGCGATAGTGGTGTAGGCCCTATGACACTTATGTTTATGCGACTATCGATGATTATCTTACTTACAGCTCCTGCCCTTTATTTACTAAAAGAAGCAGCTTTGCATCGACATAAAGAAAACCTCTATCGTCAACGTGGTATCCAATTAGCGACAATCTCGCCATACCTCGAAGAGCTTGAGAAAGAAGAACGTGCAATGATTAAGAAAGAACTTGTTAACTCATTTTTTAACTTTCACGATGGTAAAGCTGATACGCAGAATGTACCAGATTTTCTTAGGGACATGAAAGAGGCTGTGGGGATAGCAAAATCACTCAACGGTCAAACAAAGACGGTTTCCCAGCGTTTCAACAGGAAGGCAAAATAGTTTATCCTAAATGATTCTTGAAATAACAATATTGATACTAGTAGGCCTTGTGGTTTTCTTGCAAATACCAGTCGAATATTTTCGATTGGTATTTTCAGGGTCCTGAGTATTTTGGAAACTTATATATTGAAACATGCCACTTTCAAATTAGCATGTGATTAATATAAAATAAATAACATTTGGCTAGATAGTTGAAGCCTATAAAAAGAAACACAATTGTAAATCTATGATTAATGAATTAGAAAATAAAACCAAAAAGCTACACTTAGATAGGCTTAGAGATAAAGAATTTACCCAATCTTACACTGGTACCCTTACTTTAGAAAACCTTAAAAAAATAAACTTCTTAATTGGACCAAACAATTCTGGGAAAAGTCGACTATTAAGGTTCCTTTACACATCTAAGTTAGATAGCAAAGTATTCATCAATGGTGTTTCTTCTAATTATTTTGGTAAGACTTATATACCATTATTACGTGGTCTACGTACACTTCATCATGAAGACCTCTATCTAAGTAGAACAAATGAAGACTACTTTTTCAATAAGGGTTTCAAGGCAGACACCGGTACAGATAAATCAACAAATATATTTACAGGACATACCCTTTTTCAAGAATTAAAGAAAGTCCTAGAATCTGAGAAAGAAGATACTAGCGTTAAAAAATATGAAGATTTCCTATCTGATAACTTCTTTAACGGATTATGCATTACACTATCAACACCAGATGAATATAATGGTAAAGAGAACGATGTAATTCATCTAAAAATAGGAAACAATAAATCATTGCCAATATATGATATTGGGGATGGCATCCAAACAGTGATACTATTAACTCTACAACCATTCTTAGACGATAAGCCTAGAATATTTTTCATCGAAGAACCTGAACAAAATGTTCACGCTGGATTGCAACGTTCTATAATTAAAGCCTTCAGACTGTGTCCACAGCATATTTTCTTCATGACTACCCATTCAAATCATTTCATCGATTTAGCCCTAGATTACAATGACATTTCAATACAATTAGTTGAAAATAATAACGGAGATACTATTGTCAAGTCGACCGATAATTATGGGGATTTATTAGATAGTTTGGGAGTAAGAGCTTCTTCAGTATTACTTGCCAATTGCTCTGTTTGGGTTGAAGGCGTTACAGATAAGCTCTATTTACGGGCTTACTTAAAGAAGTATATCCAAGAACTTAATGAGAAAGGTATGACCGAAAGGGCTAAAAAGCTCAATAGTTACAACGAAAATCTACACTATGTATTTGTTGAGTATCAAGGTAGTAATATTACTCACTGGGCATTTAGCGACGAATGTACACATGTCCAAACTCTGGCAAAAAAATTAAATAAAAATATCTTGGTCATTGCTGACGGAGATATTCGAAACAAAGGCGAACGAGTAGAGAATTTAACTGAAGCTTTAGGTTCCGATCTCGTTTTGTTGGATTGGAAGGAAGTCGAAAACTATATACCTTATGACATTCTCATAGAAACAGCTAAAGCACGATGGAGTACTTTTCAACAACGTTCTGGGTGTTCAATTGAACGTTTTAAAAATATTCGCAGGGATATATTTCAGAACCCAAAACATGGAGTTGGACAAATTTTGGAGCGCTATGTTGATAAGAACGGAACTACTAAAAGACTATTTTACAAGAAAAAATCGGGTACTATCAATGACAAGCTTAAATTCTGTCATACCGCAATAGACTTAATGAATAGTCAAGATTGGAAACTCACACCAGAGTTAACTGCACTATGCGAACGAGTTTGGGCTCATATAGAGAAGCACAATTCATGAACAAATTATTGACCAATACAGGCTCGTTTATCCCTTTAGCGCCAGGTACAGGTAGAATCGCAAACCTACTACGCTTATCGTTACCTTTAAATACAGAGCATGTTCAATCTGCTGTTGAAGAATTCGAAGCTCTTGATGGCAAAGTGACTACTTTTAAGGATTCAACTGATTATGATGTTGTCATTAATGGTAAGACCTACCCTCCAAAGGCTATTTTTGGTTTAGCCTTATCGGAGTTGCTCGATGCACCAGTCCAATCAAAACATTTCGCTGGAGGTAAGACAAGTGAATGCTTTAAAGTGTTCCGAATGCTAGGTTTCGAAATCAGAGAAAAAATCAAAAGAGAAACTGAAACTTTTAACTATTCAAATTTTGAAATTGGGAAGCAGTACTCTAAGTTAGAAGCAATCGACCTCGCTGGAGCAACACCTCCAAAGCAAGTACGTGATATAACTGGTATCACTCGATTCAAAAATTGTGTTGTCCTATTCGTTACCCTAAATAAAGAGGACAAGGAAGACGCCCATAAATACAAAGATTCATTTGTATTAGGTGGTAAACAGTTTCATTGGGAGTCACAAAACGCAAACACCCCATCAACTCCTCATATGGTGATGATCATTAACAAAGAGCCGGTTGTTCTTTTCGCTCGTGTTCATCAAAAAATTAAAGGCAAAACGCAGCCTTTTGTCTATGTCGGCCAACTCAGTTGCATTGACTATAGTTACCCCTTAGACAGTAAAAAGATTCCCGTTGAAGTAATTTTTCAGGTCCTTGATCATCAGCACCCTATGAGTGGCTCTTTAGGTGACTTATATTCGTGGAGCTCGCATGAAGAATTGGAAGCTAATAGAAAAATTGATATTTCAAACGTTGTTCTAACTGAAACCGATGCTCCAAAACCGTCTAATAGAAAAAAGACTCCCAAGAAAAGTACCAAGAGACCAGTCCCAAAAGCTAACAACTGGGCCGACATTGATGAGAGAAATCGCAATCTTGGATTAGCCGGAGAAAAACTCGTTATTGCACATGAAAGGCAACATCTCATTAATATAGGGCTTATCGACCTTGCTGATAAAGTTGAACATGTAGCTAAGAAGGATGACTATGCAGGTTACGACGTGAAGTCATTTGACGATAATGGTAATGAAAAGTTTATTGAGGTTAAAACGACTGACAAAACAATAGGAACTGGCTTTTTCATATCGAGAAATGAAGTGGAAGTTTCTCGCGAACTTGGTGAGCGTTACTGGATTTATCGCGTTTATGACTACAATTCAAAAACCGGTAACGCTAAATTTTACCCAATGAATGGGCCTGTCGATAACCACTTTGATCTAACACCAGAGACATATAAAGCCAAAACGAAATAGCTAAAGCCCTAGACTTTAGGGCCTTAGAATTAGTACCGTTAATCACTTGACGTTAAAAATCAGCGAACACCATGAACATCTACTTTGTAAATACGTGTGATGCTTTAATATAGTTCTCAAATTTAGGCTTTTGTTCAACCTCTACCCTAAAGTACTTAGAAGAAAACCATTCTCCAGTCTGACCTGAGCTTTTCTCTACTTCTGAGTTTAGTTTTTTGTCAGGCTTAGCATTAAATGTTGCATAATAAATTCCCTCACTTGCAACTTCGACATAGAAAGACAATTCTTTCTTTGCGCCAACAAGGAGGTATAAGCTATTGTAGTGTTCTTTTTTCTTTTTCTCGATATTAAAAGGGGCATATATCCGTGGCAAAAACAACTTTTCAAAGACCTGTTTATCTCCATTCTCAACTCTAATCTTGTAGACCGATAAAGGAGTATTTTGCTCGCTCCAGTCTATGAAGATATCTTTAGTTCCTGTGTTTTGAATAGTTACATTAATAATAATGCCAAATTTCCCACTCCCAACCTCGAATGAATTCGGCTGAATGTCAATATTACTGGCATTAGTTCCTTTTATACGCTCTTGAATTTCTCTCAATTGCGCAACGGCAGTGTCTCTTTGATGGAGGACATCAAAAGTATGATACGCCCAAAACCCACCAACCAAAATCGCGAAGCTAATGACAAGGTAATGTAGTTTTTCAGCATTGTTTAGCCACCAACTTACATTTCGATAGTCATGTGTTGGTTCGATAGTTGAGCGAGTTTGTTGCTCTTGATCTTGCACACTGTGGTTATTTGGTTCCATATCTCAAATTCTAAAAAATTGATTCATCTGCTGGGTCTGAATCAGCAGAAGTATCATCTAAAGATATTCCCATACCGTTACCTAAGTTCGACCCTACTGCTTGAGCAAGAGAAACTTGCAGCTCTTCCCTAACAGAAATGATCTCTTCATTGTGGGCAACTTCATCAACTAAGCTAAGAGCGGCATCAATGTCCAAACCTTCTGGGCCTTCTAAGTCACTAGGCTGAGCACTGCCAAATGAAGCTGAGAGTAATGTAGCAAATGCAAGCCTTTTAAAATCTGACCCGGAAAGTTGAACAAATTTATACCCAGGGGACATGAATAAATGTTGTGCCTTCAGACCGTAGACAGCTCTACCAGAATTAACGTAGGAATTAAACTCTTCCAAATTTAATTCTAGATTATTATGACTCGCGAATTCTACGAAGCTCGATAAAACATCAAGTTTATCCAATGTCTGAGACAAAACCGTCAACTGATGATTTGACAAATCATTTTCAGACGCGATGCGTAATGAACAACGAACCTCACCATCAGCAACATATATCGGGTACAACCAGTGATTTAGAGTCCTTATTTGATGCGCTTCTTTAAACTCTGTAATCGTATTCGGTACTCTTAATGTCTTGTCCAAGTTTAAAGGAAGTAGGTCTCTGTCTTTAGCATCGTTCCAATCAACGTCTACTCTAAGGTTATAATCACACTCTTTGCTATCATCTGCCCTGCCTAGTAAAACACTACTTGCGTAATAAGGAGTAGAAGTAACAATACCAACCAAAACTTTGCTTGATTCCTTTAGAGTAATAACAGTATCACCCACACTTACTTCATATAAGAACCTTCGCAATTGCGTTCTAAGCCTTGTTTCTTCACCTCTTTTTCGCTGCGACGCTCCTTGTGACAACCTAGCCGCTGCTGCACCTATTATGTGCTCTTTATTGGCATCCGTAAGAGTGTGTCTATCATCGAAAGCAAAGCTAACATGATTGGCATGTCCAACAGCAACGACATTGTTAAGACGAAACTGTTCGTAGTACTCCCCGCTATTTGTTCCTGCACGAATAAGCCAATAACGTCTAGAATTTGGGATTTGAATGATACTCAAAGTTGCTTGCTCCAAAGTTTGAACTTGAAGGAACTATGATAACACTAGCATGCTTAACTTGTTGCGTATTTGGACGAATAATTACACTTTAATACATTGAAAAGTAAGCATAGTCGAACACTAAAATTTATCGTACTTCGTCGCATTACCCCAACTTTTGTCTACTGGATACTTTTTTTCGTTCAGCATTATTTTGTCCTCTGAAGCTTGCATTAAGTCTATTCCGCTCTTGTCAGCCAATTGTAGGAGATACATAAATACGTCTGCCAACTCCAAACCTATCTCGTATTTTTGTTGCTCAGTAAGGTTTGAGCTTTCTTTTTCACTTAACCACTGGAAATGCTCCAGAACCTCACCGACTTCAGCTGCCAATGCCATAGATAGGTTTTTAGGTGAATGAAATTGTTCCCAATTTCTCTCTTTAGCAAAGGTTGCCAAAGAATCTTGCAGTTGCTTAAGTTCGCTCATTTAGGATCTCCTTTAAACGTTCAACCGATATCCACGGACGACTCCTATGGATAATTCGATGGCAATTAGAACAAAGCAGCGCCAAATCATTCAATTTGGTTTTCTGACCATTTGATTCTGACAGTGGGTTCTTGTGATGACACTCAATATAGTCAGCCCCTCTTTCCCCGTAAGTTTCCTCAAAATCAAAATTGCACGCTTCACAGATAAGTTTAAGATTTGCAGCTTTAACAGCTCGTTTTTTTTCATTTACTAGTTTGGCGTTGCGCTCTCTTACCACATGACGGCGATATACTGGCGTGCCCTCAAATTGCTCTAGGTCGATTTTTTCCGTAGAAGAATAAACCTCGCAGCTATCTCCGCCCAACTCAATCGCTAACCCTTTTCTCATAGTAGAAGTTTGCACTGCTTGTACGAATTCAGTAGAAAAGAATTCATCTCCGAACAGAAGGTTACGGTGTGTTTCAATTACTTCAAAGTGATATCGATTTGGGTAAACGTCATCAGGCCACACTGCTTTGGTATCTATGTAAAAATCTTTAGTTACACGAGCTTTTACCAAAGTTGAGATGGAACCTTTATAATGCTCCGCCCCGACTCTAGGAGCGCCAGGTACAACTTTGCCCAGCTCATCCTTCATAAAAGTTAAATGATGTACAAAATATAAAATGTCATCGACTTTTATATTATGGGTATTAACTGTATTAAATACCTTTTTATGTCCCCAAATACCTTCTCTTAAACCAAGATGAAAGTTGTGTGTTGTTGATTCAGCAACGTATATTACCCAGTTCATTTTTCCCCCACTAGTTAGCTGTGTCAGCTTGTACCGAGACACTGGTAGAATACAACCTTTGCAACTTTACTTCATTAAATCAGATAGATATAAATGAAGATGTTTAAGATGTGAATTAAAAAAGAGTCATCAAAATAACCCAATCACGTTATTTGTCCTATCCTGATCAAACCCTTTTATTTGATGATGTTTAGGCTTCCCTTCAAATAGGAGAATATACAGCCGGCCATCTTTATATGTACCTACCAGGTAGTGATCATTTTGCAAAACATACTCGATTGTTTCTGCTTCATCATCAACACATAGATATTTGATATCTAGAAGCTTTACCTTCTTCAACCCTACAATATTGCCAGCCTCAATGAACCCACCAAACGGTGCACTGACACGACCACCCATCTTTAAAAGTGCAGAAATTGTCCCCTCGTTTTTCTTATTTACACCTATAGGTCCATCACTATTCATCTTAAAAATACTGTACCCGCTAGTGACTTGGATAGATTTGAACATGCCTACTCCAACGAGCTCTCGTAACAATGCAGGCGAAACTACAAAACTTGTACAACTTCGCCGATATAAAACATTGTTCAACGTTTTAGCTCGAATTATACTGTTTTTATATACAGTTATTTTAGGTGTAATTATGTCTGTGCGCAATCTTAAAGATGGTTCTACGAAACCTTGGATCTGTGAATGCTACCCAAATGGCCGCAGAGGTAAGCGAGTTAGAAAGAAGTTTGCAACCAAGGGCGAAGCCAAAGCTTTTGAGCTCCACACAATGAAAGAAGTCGACGATAAGCCATGGATGGGTATTAAACCGGATAACCGAAGAATGAGTGAGCTTTTGGAAAGTTGGTGGACCATCCATGGCCATACTCTAAAGTCAGGCAAGCAAGCCAAAGATCTCATATCCAAAACAATTGAAGAGTTAGGTAACCCAATTGCCTGCCAGTTTAAAGAACGAGACTACCTGGCGTATCGAGCAGCTCGAGTCCCCTATAGGGGCAAGAATAAATCCATCAAGATATCTCCCACCACACACAACCATGAACTGATTTATCTGAAGGGCATGTTCAAGAAGCTGATTAAGTACAATCAGTGGAAATATCCCAACCCGCTTGAAGCAATCGAGCCGATCAAAACCAGTGAGAAGCACCTTGCCTATCTAACCAAGCCACAAATCGACGAGTTCTTTGATGAACTGCAGAACTGCAAGCGAGTTATCAAGGTATCAATCCCACAAATCATTGTCATCGCGAAAATTTGTTTGGCAACTGGTGCACGAATCAGTGAGGCACTCACTCTAACTCGCGCTCAAATAACCGAGTTCAAATTGACTTACACAGAGACAAAAGGGAAAAGGAATCGCAGTGTGCCTATCTCACCATCTTTGTATCAAGAGATATTAGATATAGCGGTAAGCGACCATGATATATTTAACACCAGTTACAAAGATGCTTGGCGTTACATAAAAAGAGCCTTGCCTGAACAGGTTCCGAATGGGCAAGCGACCCATGTTCTACGGCATACTTTTGCTTCGCATTTTATGATGAATAAAGGGGATATCTTAGTGCTGCAGCGTATTCTTGGTCACACAAAAATCGAGCAGACAATGGCGTATTCTCATTTTGCCCCAGAGCATTTGATGCAGGCTGTTCATCTCAATCCTTTAGAGAATTAGTGGCGACAAAATGGCGGCAGCCACTGTAAAAGAGCGTTATTTAGCGCTCTTAGACGTAAAAAAGGCGACAATTTATATTGTCGCCTTTTGCAAATCAGAGCCTAATTTAGACTATTCCCAATCAAGGATTACCTTACCTGAAAGCCCGCTACGCATAGCGTCAAAGCCTTTTTGGAAGTCATCAACCTTAAAGTGGTGAGTGATAATTGGTGTTAGATCTAAGCCTGATTGAATCAAAGAAGCCATCTTGTACCAAGTTTCGAACATCTCACGACCGTAGATACCTTTGATAACCAAGCCTTTAAAGATTACTTGGTTCCAGTCTACTGCCATGTCTGATGGTGGAATACCTAGTAGAGAGATCTTACCGCCGTGGTTCATGTTAGTTAGCATGCTGTTGAACGCAGATGGTACGCCAGACATTTCTAGGCCTACATCGAAGCCTTCTGTCATGCCTAGATCAGCCATTACGTCTTCTAATTTCTCTTCCATCACGTTAACTGCGCGCGTTACGCCCATCTTCTTCGCAAGATCTAGACGGTATTCGTTTACGTCAGTGATAACTACGTGACGAGCACCAACGTGCTTAGCAACTGCTGCAGCCATGATACCGATTGGACCAGCACCAGTGATTAGCACGTCTTCACCTACTAGGTCGAAAGAAAGCGCGGTGTGTACTGCGTTACCGAACGGGTCGAAGATAGATGCTAGATCATCAGAGATCTCTGCAGGGATCTTAAATGCGTTGAACGCTGGAATCACAAGGTATTCAGAGAACGCACCAGTGCGGTTTACACCAACACCTGTTGTGTTACGACAAAGGTGAGTACGGCCGCCACGACAGTTACGACAGTGACCACATGTGATATGACCTTCGCCCGATACACGATCGCCGATTTCAAAACCACGAACTTCTTGGCCGATGCCAACAACTTCACCCACGTATTCGTGACCTACAACCATGGGTACTGGAATTGTGTTTTGTGACCACTCATCCCAGTTGTAGATGTGTACGTCTGTACCACAGATTGCGGTTTTCTTAATACGGATAAGAAGATCATTATGACCCATTTCAGGTTTTTCAACCTCGGTCATCCAAATGCCTTCTTCAGGCTTAAGCTTAGAAAGTGCTTTAATTTTCATAATGTTACCTAGTTCATCTCGCCTAACTGTAAGGCGAGAATCAAAAAACTTTTTATCTATATTCTGAGTAAAGCCTCAGAATTAGATGATTTCCATCTCTTTACCCACTTCGATGAATGCATCGATAGCACGGTCTAGTTGCTCACGAGAGTGTGCAGCAGACATTTGAGTACGGATACGCGCTTGGCCTTTTGGTACTACAGGGAAAGAGAAACCTACTACGTAGATGCCTTTCTCTAGAGCACGCTCAGCGAACTCAGCCGCTACTTTTGCATCACCTAGCATGATTGGAATGATTGCGTGGTCAGCACCACCCATTGTGAAGCCTGCGTCTTCCATGCGAGTACGGAAGTGTGCTGCGTTTTCCCATAGACGGTCGCGAAGCTCGCCACTCTCTTTTAGAAGATCAAGAACACGGATAGACGCGTTAACGATCGCAGGAGCAACTGAGTTAGAGAATAGGTATGGACGAGAACGCTGACGTAGCCAGTCGATCACTTCTTTCTTACCAGACGTGTAACCGCCTGAAGCACCGCCCATTGCTTTACCTAGCGTACCTGTGATGATGTCGATACGGTCAACAACGTTGTGGAACTCGTGAGTACCAGCGCCGTTTTCGCCCATGAAGCCCACAGCGTGAGAATCATCAACCATTACTAGTGCGTTGTATTTGTCTGCTAGGTCACAGATAGCTGGAAGGTTTGCTACTACGCCGTCCATAGAGAATACGCCGTCAGTTACGATTAGCGTGTGACGAGCGCCTGCTTCTTTAGCAGCGATAAGTTGCTGCTCTAACTCTTCCATGTTGTTGTTGGCGTAACGGAAGCGCATTGCTTTACATAGGCGAACACCATCGATGATTGAAGCGTGGTTTAGAGCATCAGAGATGATTGCATCTTCTTTGCCTAGGATAGTTTCGAAAAGACCTGCGTTCGCATCGAAACAAGATGTATAAAGAATCGTGTCTTCTTTACCAAGGAATGTAGATAGTTTGTCTTCTAGCTCTTTATGGATGTCTTGAGTACCACAGATGAAACGTACAGACGCCATACCAAAGCCGTGTTGATCCATACCCGCTTTACCAGCTTCGATAAGTTCAGGGTGGTTAGCTAGACCTAAGTAGTTGTTTGCACAGAAGTTAAGTACTTCTTCGCCTGTTGAAATTTTAACAGCTGCTTGCTGCTGAGAAGTGATTACACGCTCAGACTTGTAAAGACCTTCAGCCTTTACTTCTTCAATTTGTTTTTCAATCTGTTGGTAGAATGCAGAAGACATTGTCTAATTCCTTCCTAGTTATTATTCACAGCGAATTCGCTGCTTATTTATAGGGGGAGTATAAACGGTGACGTGAGCGCCATTTACACTGTAAAACTTATGCCTACATTCTAGTAGAACATCTCGATCTCGATTATCCCTCTAGTTGGAAAAACATTAATGAACCTGAGGCACGAATCAAATACCTTAACTATGAAGGCAGTCACAATTCATTGTCCAACCTGATTAGAAAAAGAACTCACAAACACTAATAGTTCGATTTATGTCGAATTAAAAAATTTTCCCGCAAAACGATATAGTGACTAAACGCATATGCCCCCACAATGCGCCTCCCTTAACAAATGAGCGCACTGACCAATGAACTTATCTGACCAATTGATCAAGGAAGCTTTCGCCAATGAGTGGCACACATGCTTTTACCAGCCAAAAGTAAAAACTGACTCTAGCGACGGCTCTGACAATACAGATGTAATTGGAGTAGAAGCGCTTTTCCGATTGGATATCCCTGAACACGGTATCTTCGCACCAGGTACATTCATTGATCGCGCATTTGCGCTTGGTTATGAAGAGACCATCTTCTTTAATGTGTTAGAGCAAGCGCTCACTGAGATACGTGCTGTTTCTCCGTCGTTAAACTTGGCAGTAAATATCAGTAAACAAGTGTTAGCAAACCCAGATAATGTGGCGAGAGTCAGAGAGATGCTTTGGAACAGCTCTTTTCCAGCTAAGCAGCTCACTTTTGAGCTGAGTGAGAATGACGAGCTTTGTTCTTCGTTGGCGTCTCAAATGGAGAGCTACAAGGCGCTTGGTGTAAAGTTTAGTGTAGATGATTTTGGTGTCGGCTATTCAGACATCGACAAAATTCAAAAGCTCAGTATTGATGAAGTGAAATTCGATCGCTCTTTGATTAACAAACCTGTCAGCGAAGCATCACAGCTGATCGAAACCGTGATTGAGTACTGCCGAAATAGAGGGATTTCGACAGTAGCAGAAGGTGTTGAAGACCACACGACTCGAAATCGAGTGCAACAACTGGGTTTTGATAGTTACCAAGGCTTTTTATACAGCAAGCCTGTCGCCCTACCGGACTTAATGTTGCTCATGTAATTGGGTTCATTCCAATGAGAACAATGCTAGCAACTAAGCTAAAACAAACTCGACGCTTTTCTTTTTCTGCTTAAGGTCTTGATACCTTAAGTATTTGAAATAGATATCGTGTTTGTTTTGAATGGTCTGCGAAAATGGGTTACTCACTACTTTGGTGATCTCAGCCTTGAAGAACACCATACCCATTTTTGTGGTGTAAGGTTCAAAATAGAGGTCATAAAGAAACTGGCACATTGCTGGATCTATCGTTGGGAATCGAAACTCGGTACCTTTAAAACGATTAGCGAGATCATCGAAGATTTTGCGTCGGATAGTGACACTGACCGCAGCCAGACTACATAACATTTTAGAAGCACCATCATAGATAACGTGCCCAATGATGACACCGTTATATAGGAAACAGAGTGCTTTCATGTTGGCAGGTTCAATCCCAAGCTGGCTCGAAACCTTGATAAAGTCTTGCCCGTACAGCTTTTGATGCATATTCTTAATCGATCTCAAACGCTCGTCAGACAACGCACTGACATCTGTCGATTCAACGCTAGTGATGTGATAATCGTAGCCAATATCAATATTAAAGCGTGTGTCCATTAGCTTAGAGGCGCCTTTTACATGCACCATCTCATCTACCGAGAATTCATACTCTCGTTGAAAGAAGCTGGCGATGCCTAAGCGACGAACAAAGCTAGGGAGCGTTTTACCACGCTCCCACTGACTAACCATCACCTGGTTAATACCGGAAAATGCTCGATGAGAGGTCGATAAAATATCAGCCAGCTCTTCCTGAGATAAAGCTTTCTCTTCACGCAGGCACTTTAACTCTTGTGCAAAATTCGATTTATCCATAACTCACGTTGCCTTAGTTATTATCTGTCGCTTAACACCCAAGGCTTATCTCGCTAGCTCTGGGTAATCGGCTCTCTTTCGACACTGTCTTCGGTATGCTCTGCCAACCAGTACAACCAAATCATCACCAAACATAGGATGAAACAGAGCACAAATAGCCAGTAGGCGCTCAACATCTCTATCACCACACCACCAAGCAGAGGCGCAATAGCAAAGCCAAGAGAGTAAAGTGCAGCCGCACCGAAGTAAGAACCCCTTAGATGTGGCGGTGCCATTCTATCGATTTGTACATTAAGGGTTGGGAAAGCAATCACTTCTCCTAAACTTAATATAAAACAAGCAATTCCCCAACCTAGTGGCCAATCATTTGGTGTAAAAAGAAAGCCAATTTGTGCAATTGCCATCAAAATCATGCCGATTCGAGTTCGTACAAATAGCGGCACATGCTCAAGCCATTTAAGCATTGGAAATTGGAAGACAATAATCGTCAGCGTATTCACCAACACTAACCCAGCAATGAGTTGCGCGGCATCAGTGATGGAAGAGCGCACGATGACTTGAGGAATTGACGACTCAACCTGCGCGTAGACAAACATCATGATGAAATTGGCGACCATCAGTTTTACAAAAATATTGTCTTTGCGAATCACATTAAGCGTCGCGGCAAAATTAGGCAGTTGAGAGGGATCCGGCTTGGTAAAAGTACCCTTGCGTTCAATTCCTAACAGCAGCCAGAAACCGTAAACAACATAAGTACCACCAGCAACAAAGAACAGGTTTTGTGGCTGGGCAAGCGCCAAAGTGATACCAATCAGTGGACCAAGTGCGCCACCCAAATTAAGTAAGAAGTAACGAATGTTCAGTGCTAATTCACGATCTTTCAAATCGCTGAGATTATCACCTATGACGGCTTTGGCTGGCGCCTCAATCATTGGGCGCATTAAACCCGTCATCATGATCAGCACATAGAACTGCCATACTTCACTCGCTAGTGCGATACCGGTGTAGGATATCGAGGCAATCCAACTGCCTAGCACCATGACCCATTTGCGCCCTAGCTTATCCGAAAGGTAGCCCGAGTAGAGACCAGTTCCAGCCCCAACGACGGCGGATACCGCTAGCATGGTGCCGACTTCAATCGCAGACGCACCGTAATCTTCATAGAGAAAGACGATCAGAAAAGGCCATGCCATAAAGTAGCTTGTTCGGGCGAGTAACGTTCCAGTCAGAACTGTCCATACTGAAAAGTTAAACCGTTTTATACGCTGCTTTTGAAATAAGCTCTCCGATCTATCCATAAATATCCTTTCCCTTAACCAACTGATTTAATTATGACTATTTAGCCAGTATATGTATTTGATTGAATAAATACATAGGCGGTAATTGTTTTTATAAAACACGGAATCTTCTGCTTAATCCGCCACTAAAATGTGATACAAGCCACACAAAACACTGCGCTTAATATTGAATGGAGTTTGACGTATGATGCTGATTGTCGATTTCTAGAAATATCAGCCCACTGGCCGAGTACCTAACGTTATGATCAACCCAAAACTGATAGCCCTACTTCCTGACCTTGCCTCCTTTATTTTGGTGGTTAATGAGGGTAGCTTTACCGCCGCAGCCAAACAACTTGGTGTAACACCATCGGCGCTGAGTAAGCTAATCACCCGTTTGGAGAAAGCCCTGTCAGTGAAGCTGTTTGAACGCACCACGCGAAGTCTT
The DNA here is from genome assembly GCF_059834255.1 of Vibrio sp. R11-SG3-ISO9. NCBI lineage: Bacteria > Pseudomonadati > Pseudomonadota > Gammaproteobacteria > Vibrionales > Vibrionaceae > Vibrio > Vibrio sp. R11-SG3-ISO9. Next base: position 10,120 of record NZ_JCBDGU010000018.1, on the reverse strand, counting down.
ATCATTACCCAGGCTGGTCAACTGGTGTATGACCAGAGCGTAGTGATGATTAATGCGGCACAGCAAGCGGTTGAGCTCTCCACCTCTGATCACACTGAGCCCTCTGGTTCTCTGATCGTGGCAGCGCCCGAGGCTTTCTTAAACTCTGTGTTGCAACCCTTCGTTGTCCCTTTCCTTAATCAATACCCAGAGATTCAACTCAAACTGCGCGCTGCCGATGGGGACATCGACATTCTGCGTCAGGGAATTGATATCGCATTTCGCCTTACAGATAAACCCGATGAGAGTTTGGTGCTTAAGGAGCTCGGCAAAACCAACCTCGTATTGTGCGCAAGCCCAGATTACCTTGCGAATAAGGGAACGCCGTCACACCCGACAGATCTTAGCCAACATGACTGTCTGTACCTTGCGGAGACCGACAAAGACCATATTTGGGATTTCCTTAAAGATGATGAGTTCCACACGGTATCGGTCAGTGGACGCTACGCAGTAAACCACTCACAAATGCGTTTAAAAGGGGTACAAGAAGGATTGGGAATCGGTATCTTCCACGACTTCGTGATTCAGGATGCGCTCGCTGAAGGAAGCGTCGTTCAAGTCCTCAATGACTGGACAATCAAAAGTAACTACCACGGCGCTATCGCAATGCAATTTGCTCAAACGAAATACATGCCAGCGCGTCTGCGCGTTTTCATTGATTACGCTATGGAACACTTAAGTGACAAACTGGCAGGAGAAACAAAACTGTGCTGAAAGGAATCCACCACGCAGCAATTATCTGCTCTGACTATCAAGTCTCGAAACGCTTCTATACCGAGACTCTAAAACTGGAAATTGTTGCCGAGAACTATCGAGAAGCACGTCAGTCTTACAAACTCGACTTAGCATTACCGAGTGGTGCTCAAATTGAACTGTTCAGCTTCCCAAATGCTCCCGAAAGGCCGAGTTTTCCAGAAGCTCAAGGGTTAAGACATTTAGCTTTCTGTGTCGATGACGTTCAACAAATGAAAGGCTACCTAGAAAGCAAAGGCGTGGAAGTCGAACCCATTAGAGTAGATGAGTTCACTGGTCGAGAGTTTACCTTTTTCGCAGACCCTGATGGACTGCCTCTGGAGCTTTATCAGGCGTAAAAACCATAGAATACATAGCATTAGCCGTTTAAATCAATATACCGCCTCTCGCTGAGTAATACGCATCAAGGGGCGGCGTTACATCTAGCTCAAAGCTATCTAACTCAGAGCCATCTTCAATCTTTCAACACGTGAGAACAGCAGCCAGTCAAGTAACATCGCGATGACTATCGTTGCTCCGGCTAATGGGAACAGTACAGAGATAAGAACCACAGTCACCAAGCCCGCTTTCCAAATACCTGCGTCTTCAAACTTAGGCGGCACTCCCAACTTTCCTTTACCCGCAGGGCGGCGCACCCACCACATGACTGCGCCAGTGATTGACACTGCAATAAAGGCCAAGCAGAACAGAACGTTTAGGATTTTGTTCACGATACTGATGTCCCCTTGGTGCAGAGAGATACCAACAGCGAGCGCCTTTGCCATCACGTTATAGTCGTTCCACGTCACCTCTCCAAGAATACGGCCTGAGTACTGGTCTAGGTGAGTTGTTCGGTCTTTTCTCGGGTCGACAATATCGCCACCCATAGTATTAGCGGTGATGGTATACACCCCTGTTTCAGAGCGCGGGAAGTTAACGCGATAATAGGTGAAACCCAATCTAGACGCGGTTTGCATAACTTCCTCAAGCGAAATGCTCGCTGTGGAGGCATCATGGTGGCTATGCTCGTCTGTCATTGCGGAGTGGTCGTGCGATTCCGGTAGTGGTGTTTGCTCTAAATTCCAAGGTAATTCTTCTTCAGAACCATGGTTCAGAGAAGCATGCGTTTTATCCGACAGTGGTACATCATCCCACATTTGCGCAGGAAAACTGCTCCAAGCCTGAACCATTTTACCGCCCCAAAAACCTGCCCAAGCAAGACCGGAGAGAAGGAACAGCAGCAAAACTAGAGACAGAGTACCACCAAGATTCGCGTGTAGATCGCGCATCAGAATGCGAGTTCCAGATGAGAAACGAATCTTTAAGAATCCAGCTTTAGTTGCATTGTCACGCGGTAGCCATAAATAGATACCCGAGACTAAAAGAAGGATAGAGAGACTCGTTGCCACCTCGATCAAATAGTCGCCCCAATCCCCTACTAGTAAGGTGCCATGTATTTCATTTGCCAGCTGATACCAACTCTCGCTGCGCGGGATCTCACCGATGATGTCTCCAGAGTATGGATCGACAGTAGCGAAAACCGAGCGGCCGTCTGACAAGTTGACCGAGAAACGATTTGGTAAGCTTTCAGACTTTGCGGTAATGAACTGAGTGACTGTTCCATCAGGGTATTGCGCTTTGACCGCATTTAGCTGGTCGCTAATCGGTACCATCGTATCAGTGGCACTGCTTTGAACGATAAGTGCTTCTGGATAAAATGCACTTTCAAGCTCGTCATCAAGTAGCATCACCAGTCCAGTTATACTCAGCATCAACATAAATGGGATAACGAACAGGCCTGCGTAGAAGTGCCATCGCCAAGTGAGAAAATAGAGGGTTTTACTTCGAGCCGAAGTGGCAGATTGAGATTCAATTCTCGACATTGATATTTCCTTTTGCACGCACCAAAACACCTTCTGAGGTCATCAGAAAGTGAGGAAAGGTGTGAGCAGATTAACTTTACTGTGTGTTGTTTATTTGTTGTTATTTAAGTTAGGAAATAGCTTGAGGTGGGCCTCTGGGAGAATGTCTCTTAAACGCCTCGCTTAGAGCCAAAAAAGCGTAGCTGTCTGAGACAATCAAACTCAGTCGAGTTGTCAGTAGTGCAGTTGGAATTTCATCGTGATGGAAGCTAGAAAAGTGGCTAAAAGGACACGGCTTACCATTGTGTGTTTGCGGCTCACCTTCTTCAACTTGTACTAGCTCAAACCCATTTACCGTACATAACGTCGCCCACACGCCTGCGCTGTTACCATGAGCATTGATAACAGGCATCAGTGTAATGAGCGTCCAGCTTAAAGCGGTAACCCATAGCATGGAATAATTGAACGACGTTTGACGCATCTAGTACGAATCTATAAATAGGGTTTATAAATTTCTAACATTATGAATCAGCTAAATAGGCGTTTAAACGGATTAATTAACATTATGTTAAAAACCTAAGCTAACGCACATTATTGATATCATTCACATAGTCAGTTAGCTCGAAATAAAAACGCCACACCAACAAAAGCCGGTGTGGCGTTTAGAATTTTGTATGACCTAAGGGATACTCTCAAAGCGGAGCATCAAAAGGTTAGCCGAATAGCTTGCTCCAGATGCTTGGGTTACGCTTCTCGTGGTATTGCTCACGTAGGCCATCAATCGTACGTAGCTCTTGCTTCGCTTCTTCGAATTGGCCTTGTTCTAGCTTCTGTTCAATCGAATCAATTGATGCTTGGATCTTAGAGAAACCTTCCATGAAGTTTTGCTCTTTCTCCGCTGGGTAAGAACCCGTTTTCAGCTCAGCAACCAAAGTATCTAGACGTACCATTGGTTTTTGCATCTCTTCAATGCTTTGAGCTTCTGCAGCTTGTTTGAATGCAAGCTTCATCTCTTGCATGTTTTTCTTGAGGTCTACGCTTGCAAACGCTGATGCCGACATCACCGAGGCCGCAATCAGGCCAGATAAAAGAATTGAGCGACTTTTCATTGTTTCTCCAGTTGAAGATACACCTTTTTGTTTACGGTGCTTATGACTTTATTTGTGAGCGCTAGTTTATACAAAAATGCCGCACACACAAAAAATGATTGTGACGAAATGCAAACCCGCCAACATTCTCTTAAACAAGATCTGAATATTCTGGGATCTCATCACGCCCACGCAGTGCTAAAAAGCGCAGAAACTGGCTAGGAGAATGCGTAATCACTTGCTCTGGCGGCATACCGACTTCATCAAGCAGTTGAGAAACGAGGTCTAGGCCGCCGACATCCGCGCAAAAGTGCGCATCACTACCGGTTGTGATGTATGCTCCTTTTGCCTTGGCAATTTTGGCGATTTCATAACAACGCTCAACACTACCAATACGGCTATTGCCTTTCAGCGTAGTGTTATTGATCTCGATAGCGACATTGTGCTCAACCGCACAATCAATCACGGCTTCAAAATCAAAGTCAAAGTTCGGGTTACCTAAATGCCCGAGTGCATCAATACGGCCAGCCTTGATCACGTTGATAAGCGCCAGAGTATGAGCCGCTTTATCTGCAGGGCGGAAAACAGGTTCATGAAAGCTTGCGATAGCCCAATCGAGGTTCTTATCTACACTCGGGTGTACGTCAATCTCACCATCCGTATTCATGATATTCGATTCAACGCCGCGGATAATGGCGACACCCTCAATAAAGCGAGGAAGAATACGTTGGTTGCTGAAAAACCAGTAGTGAGGCGCGCCCGGCATAGATTCTGAGTGATCCGTCGTACAAAACATCGCAAGACCTCGCTCACTGGCTGCTTTAGCATTCTCAATTAAAGTGCTGTATGCGTGGCCACTGGCGTAGGTATGGGTGTGGGTATCAACTTGTAATTTCATCTTTGCGCTTCACTCCGAACTCTTATCTTGATGCTGTCATCAGTCTATCAGCTCAAAGTGACAATTAGCATACCGATGATGCTTTAGTTAGGTCATTTTTTTGCAACCTTTTCAGCTTCTACAATACTTAAACCAGTCACTTGATTGGTAATTGCGAATGAGAAAAAAACGCTACCCCTTGAGCATTCACATCACGACGCTGTTTTTGGTCATGACCAGCATTGTCGGAACGGTATTGATCACAATGAGTTACAAGCACTCTCAACAACTGCTTCTTGGAACCATTGAAGAGGTCAGCCAAGAACACAGCAACAAGCTTGAGTTAGTGTTTAAACAATCGGTCGCTCCTGTGGTCACAGCGCTCAACGTACTGGCGGTCAGCCCATTTATCACCCACGACACGACTCAAAATGAGTACCATGCTTGGCTCTCATCTCTGGACCTTATCTTTCAGCAGAGCCCAAGCTTAGTTGCTCTGTTTTACGGCTCAGAAAATGGTGACTTCAAACTGTTCCGCCCGATAAAAACCAACAAACAACGTCAAGAGCATAGTGCGCCTTCCAAAGCGACCATGATGGTGACCGAAACCGCCACCAATGGACTCACTCGAATCACTTTTCTAGACGGAGCACACCAAGTCATTAGCCAACAAGAGACAGGACAAGACCTCTTCGACCCAAGAACCAGACCTTGGTTTATCAATGCAAAGCGAGACGGTTCTATCCAGCTATCTGAACCATATCAGTTCTTCTTCCTCAAGACGCCGGGGATAACTCTCTCTAGACGATCCAGTGACCAGCAGTATGTGATTGGTGCGGATTTTACCCTCAATTCCCTATCCGCTCAGATTGGCGATCTCGCCTTCTCGGAGCAAAGCCGCTTGGCGCTGTTTGACCGTCATCTGAACTTACTCGGGCATCACCAACTCGATCTCGATGCTGTTGCGCCAATCACCAGTCCAATGCGATTTAACTCTCGCGAAGCCAATAATGTGCTTAAAGAGACAGTGCTTGCTCCACTTTTAAGCGATAACAGGGCTGCCAAACAGAGCATTCAGAGTGTTGAATACAACCTCAATGCTTGGGCATTAACGCTAACGCCTGTAGAGCTCACCGCCAATGTGACTCTGTTTCTCGCCGAAGCGACGCCTCACACCGATTTACTTGCCGACTTAATATCGATGAGGGATAGGCAGGTCACCGTTGCCATTATTCTTCTGTTCATCTGTTTTGGGTTGGTATGGGTTGTCGCAAATCGTCTCTCTATGCCAATCAAAAAGCTGATGGAGCTGACGCATAACATCGCGCGCTTCGATTTTAAGCGTACCCACTATCCTAAGAGCATGATCAACGAAGTCGCGAATTTAGCCCACTCCATCGAACTCATGGAACATACACTGCATGATTTAATTGCCCTGTTGCGTGATACCGCAGGTAATCAAGACTTCTCGGTTTTGGCTAAGACCATTGCCCACCAGAGCTACCTAATCACTAAAGCCGAAACCATCTTGTTGTATGCCTACGACAACAAGAAAAAGCAGTTTGAGATTGCGGCGAACCACGCCATCATCCCATTCAAGGCTGACCTCAACGAGTTTGTTAAGGATACGCCTTGGCTACTCGCGAAACTCAAAATGGGTGAAGTGGTCCATCTCGATAGAAGCGAAAATGCACTTAACCAGTATCACGCCACAATTTTCAACTCAGATCTGTACTTCTTCCCGCTTCTTAATCGAGAGAAACAACTTGTCGGCATTGTGATCATCGGTTACGAACGTGCGATATCAGAAATGCAGTCGGATAAACACGCCTTTCTTCGCGAGCTGTTGAGCTTTGCTGAAATTGCCAAAGACAACATTGACCAAATGCAACAGCAGAAAGAGATGCTCAATGCCTTCATCGAGTTGATTGCTTCGGCTATCGATACCAAGTCGCCATACACAGGTGGGCATTGTCAGCGCGTTCCTGAGCTCACCCAATGGCTAACCGAAGCAGCGATTAAAGATGACCGTTACTACCCGCTGTTTGCACTAGACAAAAAACAGTGGGAAGCACTGAGCTTAGCTTCGTGGCTGCATGATTGCGGTAAGGTAACAACGCCAGAATACGTGGTCGACAAGGCCACCAAACTCGAAACCCTTTGTGACCGAATTCACGAGATCAGAATGCGTTTTGAGCTTCTTAAACAGCAAGCAGAAACCGACTACTGGAAAGCCGTCGCCAATGGTTCACTTCCAGAAAAAGAGCTAGAGAAACTGAAAAGTAAACATCAACAACTCGATGAAGATTTCGCGTTTGTTGCTCAATGTAACATCGGGTCCGAGAGAATGGAGGAAGAGAATCAAGCTCGACTCGATGAAATCGCTAAGCACAAATGGAAACGCACACTCAGTGATCAAGTCGGCATCGCATGGACAGAAAAGATTCGTTATGAGGAAGAGCCCGAATTACCTGTAATGGAACCACTGCTCGCAGACAAACCCCAGCACTGTGTGCCGTGGGAAAAAGGTCTAAGCCCACAAGACCTATGGCAAGAGGACTATGTACTCAAACCTGGAGAGTTAAAGTACAACCGAGGAGAGCTTTATAACCTTAAGGTGCGCAGCGGAACCTTAACCCCAGAAGAGCGCTTTATGATTAACGATCATATTATTCAAACGTCGGTGATGCTCAATAAGCTCCCCTACCCTGAGCATCTTAAAGAGATTCCAAAGATCGCCAGTTATCATCATGAACGAATCGATGGCAAAGGCTACCCATTTGGATTGGACGATGACGAACTCTCTATCCAAGCCAAAGTGGTCGCAATTGCCGATGTGTTCGAGGCATTGACCTCAAGCGATCGCCCTTATAAACATGGCAAAACCCTAGAAGAGTCTTTAAAAATCATGACTCGTATGGCGACCACTGGGCACATTGACCCTAAGCTCTATTTGCTGTTCTTGGAGAAAGACATCTACAAGCGTTATGCCGATGCCTTTCTTGAGCCAGAGCAACACAGTGACGTTGATACCCCACAACACATAGAGAAAGTTAGGGCCTACATTCGTTCACTGTTTTAGGACGTTCGGTGCCTAACTTGAGAGCAAGCTTGTTTTTTCGATGAGACAAGAAGGTATTGACCATGCTGGCAAAAATAATCAGCCCGATACCAAATAGCTTCTGATTCGAAAATGTGTCGTCGAACAACAAAGCTTGCCAAATCGCACTGAACAAAAGTGTAGTGAAAATCAGCGGGGCCAGTTGAGAGCCACTGCTTACCAGTCGGTAGGCTTTTGCGCGACATATTTGCGTATTAATGGTAAACACCGCAAACATTGCCAACACCAACCCTACCCAATAATAATTCGATAGCGTAAACCCTTCTCCCACATTGGTAATGAGTGCCTGATCGAGCGACACAATACCCACCAAGCTATAAATCATGATTGGTGACGCTAGTAGAGCGGCGATCAAGAAGGTCCAAGCATTCATTTCTGCTGGCGACAATTCCCCCTTTGATGCTCTATATAAACTCACTTGTGAGCCTGAATTAAAGAAACCAGCCATTAAGCCAACTAAGATCGCGGGTTTAAAATCGAACTCAGAGAGATTGCCTGCCATTAGCACGACACCGGTAAACGTCATCCCTAAGCAAACCAAAATCCTTGGGTTAAATTTCACGCCAAATATTAATTTTTCTAACACTGGGATAAACAATGGGCCAGTACTAAACAAAACGATACTTTCAACTAAGGTTAAGCTCTGTAGCGATGATAGAAAACAGAGCTGACAAGCTGTCATGCATAAAGCTCGCGATATAATCGGTTTGAGTAATGCACGACTAGGTTTACGCAATCGAACGAAAACTAAGATCGACAATAAAATCAGCCCAGGAAAGAAGAATCTAGAAAAAACGAGCAAGGTTACTGGCATGATTTCAGCGAGGTATTTCGCTGCAAGCCCGCCGACTGACAGACTAAATGTAGACACCACCATAAACAGGGTGGCCTTGGTAATATCAGACATAATTATCACCTCCTATGTGCTTTATTCTAGAAGGCTGACACGACAAAAAATAGCGAGTAATATTAACCAGAACTGTAAGGAAAACTTACTTATGAAGAAACTCGTTCCATTAAAGTCAATCTATGCTTTTGTCGCTGTTGCTGAGACAGGGAGCATGACCGAAGCCGCTAAGGCGCTGTTTGTTAGCCACTCCGCAGTGAGCCAAGCGATCAAATCGTTAGAGCAGCAAGTCAATAAACCCCTATTCCAGCGTGTCGGGCGACGCGTAGTTCTTAATGCTGATGGTAAGCGCTACTATCGAAAAGTCGCTCCTGCTCTCGAGCAGATTGTCGACGCAACAGATCAGTTAGCCAATACACCAAAGGAAAACCGATTAACCGTCAATATGGTCAACTCTCTGGCGCTACACTGGTGGATACCTCGAGTTCCTATGCTGCAACAGGACTCACCAAGCCTAGATATTCGACTCTCTAACCGCATCGGTTACTTCGACCTCGATCAAGAGGGTGTCGATATTGCGTTAGTACATGGAAAACCGCGAGAGTGGCAAGATTACTACTGTGAAAAACTTGGTGACGATGAGCTAGTGCTAGTCGCGAGTCCCAATTTAGTCAAAGAGCAAGATTCGCAATCAATGGAAGAGCTGATCAAGACCTACCCCGTTATCGGTGTTTTTAACCCACGTAGGGAACACGACTGGCAGGTGTGGTGTGATGCACACCAATTACCTATGCCCTTCTTCAGCACCAACCTCTCCTTTGATGTCTCCATTCAGGCGGTACAAGCAGCGACACGCTCTCTTGGCATACTTGTCACTCATCGACTCTTTGTTCGTGACGACATAAAACACGGAGCTTTGGTTGAGATTAGCGAGCCTGTTTCAAACCCGCATCAAGACTATTACTTTGTCTGTTCAGATAACAAACTCAAAAATGAAAGTGTGCTAAAACTAAGAGCATGGTTACGGGCACAATTTACCTCGAACCACACAGACTAAACCAATAAGGGAACGGCATTATGATCGTGACAACAACCCCGTCGATTGAAGGAAAACGCATCGTCGCTTACAAGGGTGTGATTGCCGGAGAAGCCATCCTCGGCGTAAACGTGTTTAAAGATATGTTTTCTGGCATTCGAGACTTCGTTGGTGGCCGTTCTGGCACTTATGAAAAAGAGCTCGAAAAAGCACGTTCTTATGCGTTTCAAGAACTAGAACTAAAAGCTCAAGAGCTGGGTGCGAACGCAGTTGTTGGTGTCGACATTGATTACGAAGTACTAGGTCAAGGCAACGGCATGCTGATGGTTTCAGCAAGTGGCACAGCGGTGGTCGTCGATTAATACAACAAAGCCCTTTAGTAATATCACCAAAGGGCTTTGCTTTTATCTACTTATGGTTCTGGGGCTCTAAAGGTTAGCTAGCTTGGTCTTGATGACCTTCTACCAATTTGTCGAACTCAGAAATACGTGCATAAAAGGCACCCTTCTCTTCTTTAG
>NZ_JCBDGU010000017.1:0-2541 GCF_059834255.1 Vibrio sp. R11-SG3-ISO9 | reverse complement strand
GGCACGCTAGGTCTTGGTAAGCTTATCGCTTTCTGGGATGACAACGGCATCTCTATCGACGGTGAAGTTGAAGGTTGGTTCTCTGACGATACTCCTAAGCGTTTTGAAGCTTACGGCTGGCACGTAATCCCAGCAGTAGATGGCCACAACGCTGAAGCAATCAACGCAGCAATTGAAGCAGCTAAAGCGGACCCACGCCCTACTCTAATCTGTACTAAGACTATCATCGGTTTTGGTTCTCCAAACAAATCTGGTTCACACGACTGTCACGGTGCACCACTAGGCGCTGAAGAAATTGCAGCTACACGTAAAGAACTTGGTTGGGAGCACGGTCCTTTTGAAATTCCGTCGGAAGTCTACGCAGAGTGGGATGCGAAAGAAGCAGGCGCAGCTAAGGAAGCAGCGTGGAACGAGAAACTTGCAGCTTATGAAGCAGCACACCCTGAGTTGGCAGCTGAATTCAAACGCCGCGTAAACGGTGAGCTTCCTGCACAGTGGGAAGAGAAAGCAAACCAAATCATTGCTGATCTTCAAGCTAACCCAGCAAACATCGCATCACGTAAAGCGTCTCAAAACGCACTAGAAGCGTTCGGTGCTATGCTACCTGAATTCCTAGGCGGCTCTGCTGACCTTGCACCTTCTAACCTAACTATGTGGTCTGGTTCTAAGTCTGTTTCTGCTGAAGATCCAGCGGGTAACTACATCCACTACGGTGTACGTGAATTCGGTATGACAGCGATCATGAACGGTATCGCTCTGCACGGTGGTTTCGTACCATACGGCGCAACGTTCCTAATGTTCATGGAATACGCTCGTAACGCAATGCGTATGGCTGCTCTGATGAAAGTTCAGAACATCCAAGTTTACACACATGACTCTATCGGTCTTGGCGAAGATGGCCCAACTCACCAACCAGTTGAGCAAATGGCTTCTCTACGTCTAACGCCAAACATGAGCACATGGCGTCCATGTGACCAAGTTGAGTCTGCAGTCGCTTGGAAACTGGCTATCGAACGTAAAGACGGCCCAACGTCTCTAATCTTCTCTCGTCAAAACCTTGCACAGCAAGAGCGTAGCGAAGAGCAAGTAGCTAACATCGCGAAGGGTGGTTACATCCTGAAAGATTGTGAAGGTAAGCCAGAGCTAATCCTTATCGCTACAGGTTCTGAAGTTGAGCTAGCGGTTAACGCTGCAGCTGAACTGACAGCTGAAGGTAAGAAGGTACGCGTAGTATCTATGCCTGCAACTGACGCATTCGACAAACAAGACGCTGAGTACCGTGAATCTGTACTTCCATCTGACGTAACAGCTCGTATAGCTGTAGAAGCTGGCATCGCTGACTTCTGGTACAAGTACGTTGGCTTCGGTGGCAAGATCATCGGTATGACAACATTCGGCGAGTCTGCACCAGCAGGTGAGCTATTCAAGATGTTCGGTTTCACTACTGAAAACGTAGTAAACACAGCGAAAGAGCTTCTAGCTTAATCTCTGCATCTCGAAACTAAAATGCCCCGCTCGTTGAGCGGGGCATTTTTTATTGAATCTCTTCAACATTGACTTCAGTACTGAACTTTACGGTTTTGGTCGACACTGAAGTATGAAACTTTCTAATGTTCTTATCCTGATGCAGCACCCTTTCAATAAAGCGCTCATAGGCTTGAATGTCGGGTACTGAAACAATGATCAGGAAGTCATAGCTTCCGGTGATCTGATAACACTGTGTGACTTCAGGAGCCTGCTCAATTGAACGACTAAACACACTGTAGATATCCCCTCTATCGCGTTCCATCTCGACGGATACTATCAGCGTCATTTTGTTTCCTGCCAATGCTGGGTTAATCAGCGCGACGTCACCAACAATGATCTTGCCTTCTCTAAGTCTCTTAACACGCTTCAAGCAAGCGGGTGGAGACAGCCCAACGGCTTCGGCCAGATCGATATTGGCAATTCGATTGTTCTTTTGCAAAAGGCTCAAGATACTTCTATCAATTCGATCTATTTCCATATATTTCTCCACACCCAGAATTTGCGAAATAAATTTATCACTTATCGATAAATAAAAAATAATTAGCTCAATTCAACTCTAAACTGGTTAATCATATTTCTTATGAATATCTTACCATTCATCCTATCAGTTGTAATGAAAAGGATGAAACAATGAGAAAGTTCCAAAATTTCTTCTCCGAGCTTTGGCGCGAAATATTTGATGTAACTTGGACACTATACAAGTTGATGATCCCAATCATCATTATCATCAAAATCGTTGAAGAGATGGGCGGCATCACGCTACTGAGCGAATGGCTAAGCCCCTTAATGAGCTTTGTCGGTTTACCTAGCGAGATGGGGTTGGTATGGGCTACAACCCTTCTAACGAACATTTATGCAGGCTTATTGGTCTTCATGAACACCAATGCTGAACTCAGTGTCGCACAAGTATCGGTATTAGGTTCATTAATGTTGATTGCACACTCACTGCCGATTGAAGCCGCCGTCGCTAAACGAGCGGGTGTGAGTGTCTTTGCGACTATGGTACTAAGGCTC
>NZ_JCBDGU010000016.1:0-64059 GCF_059834255.1 Vibrio sp. R11-SG3-ISO9 | reverse complement strand
TCAGCGATGGGAGTCGTCGGGCGATTGCGTAGAACCAGTGGTGTGTGGAAGAAGAAGCTAGCTCCGGTTTTCCAAGATTACGGGCTTAGCAGTATCGAATTCGATATTCTTGCCACGTTACGCCGTTGTGATGCAGCCGTCACTCCAACAGAGTTGTATCAAACCCTAATGCTTTCCTCTGGCGCAGTGAGTACGCGTATTGAACAGTTGGTAAAACGTAATTGGGTTCAGCGAATTGCTAGTGAGCATGATAGACGAAGCTGTAAAGTCGTCTTGACTCAAGAAGGTGTTGAATTGGTTGATAAAGTTTTGAACGCACATGTCGCCAATATGGATAAAATGCTTAACGTGCTAAGCAGACAAGAACAAGATCAGCTGGCGCAATTGTTGAGGAAAGTACTCTTAGCAGAACAACAGTCCTAAGATCGATCCTACAGGGTTTATCTTCTTAAGAAGCATTGTCGATACTCGCATGTCTTAATGGGAGCTTGTTGCCTACGGTGTTGTTCAATCATGTTATATCACCTAACAATCTGATATTGATATGAAATGACGTCGCTTGTAAAAATACAACTTCGTGTTTTGACCAATTCGATCTAGAGAACGAAAGGAACCCCAATGCATTACGATGTATTCAATGGAGACGCTGACGGCATTATTGCGTTGCTGCAACTGCGTTTGAGTGAACCAAAAGAGAGCGTGCTTATTACAGGCGTTAAGCGTGATATTAAGTTGCTTTCTCAAGTTGTGGCTCAAAAGGATATTTCTTCTGTTACGGTACTTGATGTGTCGATGGAGAAAAATCAAGGTGCGTTACGTTCGTTGTTGGATGCAAAGGTCGACGTGTTCTATTGTGACCACCATCGTACGGGTGAAGTGCCTTCTTCTACTCACCTTGAAACCTTAGTCGATACTGCACCAGAGTGTTGTACCAGTTTGTTGATTAACCAAAAGCTCAACGGTGAACATGTTGCATGGGCAATCGCAGCAGCGTTTGGTGACAACTTAAAAACAGTTGCGACTAAGCTCGCGCTAGACAATGGTTTTAATGAATCACAAATCGCGTTCTTGGAAGAGTTAGGCACCTTAGTCAACTACAACGGGTATGGAGCGTCACTCAGTGATCTCCACTTCACGCCTGTTGAGCTTTACCAAACGCTTTATCAATACCCAAACCCGTTTGATCTTTTGAATGATGAAGAGTCGGTATTCTACCGTTTGCGTGCAGCTTACCAAAATGACTACCAACAAGTGTCTATTCTCGCTCCGGCTTATGAGAGCAATTCAGCGCGCGTCTTTGAATTACCGAGTGAAACGTGGGCAAGGCGTATTAGTGGTGTATTTGGTAATGAGATCGTTAACCAAGATCCAAGCCGCGCTCAGGCTGTGCTTACAAAAAACCAAGATGGCGAATCTTATACCGTGAGTTTGCGTGCACCCTTGTCGAATAGAACTGGCGCCGATGAGGTCTGTTCAAGTTTTGAAACGGGCGGTGGTCGTAAAGCGGCGGCGGGCATCAATGTGTTGCCAGAAGCAGACAAGCAGCGCTTTATTCAAGTATTAACGGATTACTATTCGAAGTAGGTTGGAATAGCGAGCTTAGTGCTAACTTCGTTTCTCACTGCAGAGAACTACGGGGTTGGTTGTCGTTCTCTTTTGACTTAATTTTACTGCCATTCCAGAACCGAGGTGCGAGATATCTGGAATCTCTATAACTAGCGAAAGCTTCCTCCTATCTCTCTACTCTTTACATTATGGGGTGGAAAGAATAATAGATAGCGACTTTGCTCTGAATGGCTGGTGGGGATAAGAATCGATCCTCTAAGGTGATATTTATTCTATAGTTTTTGTATAACTTTGAAGAATCACACGGAAGAAATTTAAGCATGGCTAAGCTCTCTTCGTTCAGCCCCAAAGTATTGTTAGTTCTTTTTATATTGCTCACGTCTTTGACGTACGGCGGTATATCACTTTACGTGCTCACTAACCACAGTCAATCGACCGTCAAACAGCTACAAAGTGGGAACAGTAGTTTCGAGCTTGAGTCCGCTAAGATTTTTATGGAGAAGTATCTGGAAGTTGCGGAAGATCGCATTGTATTAGCGTCTCAGTACCAAGGCGTTATTGATGCCGCATCAGAATCGAACATTGAACGCCTCTCTTACCATCTCGAACGCTTCAAAGGGCAAAATCAATCCATGCAATTCGCGGTGCGGGATCGTACAGGTCAATTGTTGTTTGAAGATACATTTCGTCACCCTGCCTCTGCACAAGAACAAGCCATTTTCAAAGCAATCGCAAATAAAGAAGTGAGTGAACGCATATTGTATCTTTTGCATGATGATACTAACCATATCTGTATAAAGTTGTTCATGCCCTTATATCAAGCAGGGAGCTTTACTGGTGTGATATATGGAGAAACAGCCGTCGACTACGATGACTTTTTTGGTTCGTTCGTTACTAATAGAGAACGTTGGTATGAGTTGAGTCAAACTGAGCCGCCGGTTGCCTCGCTTAATAAAGCAGATAGTCAGGGCGAAAATGAACACCATTCGCACGGTACAGAGAAAAGCAAATACAGTGAAAAGGACTGGCTACTAACCCAAACGGCTTTAACTAGAGGCGACTTGGTGTTAACCCAAGGGATCAGTCGTTCGTTTCTTAATGAGCAGTTATCAACTCTTCAGAAAGAGCTATTGAATGGGCTTTTTATCATTTTGACAATTAGTTCTGTTTTGGTTGCCTTGATGGGACAGAGGTTGTTCGTTAACCCTCATAAAGAGCTCGACGGATCGAAGAAGTTGCTTGAAGAGTCTAACAAACTGCTAGCAGAAAAAGAGCGCGATAGTCGTCTTTTGGCGACAGTGGTTAAAGCAGCTAGGGATGCCGTCATTATCACTGACAAAGAAGGGCGTATTGAGTGGGTAAATAGCGCTTTTGAGGTCATGACAGGTTACCGATTAGACTCAGTAAAAGGCTTGAAACCCGGGGCATTTCTACAAGGTGAAAGCACTTGTTCTGAAACAGCAAGTCGCATTGGATCTGCGCTCAAAAAGGGCAATCAAGTTAAAGCTGAAATATTGAATTATACGATTGATAAGTCACCTTATTGGGTAGATATCGACATAGTGCCTTTGCGTACTGATGAAGGCGAAGTTGAGCACTTTATTGCTATCGAACGTGATGTTACCGATATCAAGAAGCTTGGGCTTGAACTAGAAGAGCAAGCGAGCAAAGCACGTCAGGCCAATGAAGCTAAATCACTATTTTTGGCCACGATGAGTCATGAGATAAGAACCCCAATGAATGGCCTGTTAGGGATCTTACAGATGCTTGTCGACGATTTAGAAAAAGAAGATCAACGAGATGTCCTGAGGTTGGCATTAGGCTCAGGCGAGCATCTGATCGCAATCCTGAACGATATTCTAGACTTGGCTAAAATTGAAAACGATAGCCTAGAGATTGCCCCACACCCATTTAAGATGTCTGAAATTACCAACCCTGTATTGAACACTTATCAAACTTTGTGCTCCGAGAAAGGTATTGAGTTTAACCTTATCGATGGTTGTGATCCTTCTCTCGCATACAATGGCGATTCTGTTCGGATTCGACAAGTGCTACTTAACCTCGTTGGAAACGCACTGAAGTTTACTGAAAGCGGCTCAATTAATGTAAGCGTTAAGCGAATAGCCCCTACGAAAATTGAGTTTGCTGTCGAAGATACTGGTATTGGGATCCCCAATGACAGATTGAGTTCAATCTTTAACGAGTTTGAGCAAGCAGATTTATCAACAACACGTAACTACGGTGGTACAGGGTTAGGGCTGGCGATTTGCCACAAACTTGTGACTTTGATGAATGGACAACTCAATGTAGAAAGCGAGGTTTCAAAAGGAAGCCGATTCAGTTTTGTTATCGACCTTCCAGCAATAGTGCATAAAGACGAGAAAGGGGCAGAAACACAAACAGTCGACTTGACTTCGTTTAAGGTTTTGGTGACCGACGATAACAAAATGAATCGCATTATTGCCAAAGGCTTTTTAGATAAGTTGAACGTCGAATGTGTTACTTGTGAGGATGGCTATGAAGCTTTAAATCAGCTGGAATCGGGCAGTTTCAACCTCGTGATAATTGATAACCACATGCCGAAAATGAACGGTGTGGAGACGGTTCAGAAAATACGAGAGGCTGGCCATAGCGACCTTGTTATCATCGGGTGGACTGCAGACATCATGCAAACATCGACTCAAGCTTTTTTAGAGGCCGGAGCAAACGAAGTCCTAACTAAGCCATTGATAAAGAGAGATCTTATAGAGGCGCTTTCTCGTCACCTAAATCACATTAAAACGGTCGATAGGGCAAGTTAATTGCGGTTTGTTTAGTCGCTGGTCTTACATCTATTAGTTCAGATATAGTTTGTCATCTTTTGTGTTTCTGTTTTCCTAGGCTCACAAGGTTGCTCTAACTTGTTTTTGCCCCAAACCTTCTCAGGCGATACCAACCGAGGACCTAGTAAGTACTGTAATCGAGTTAATCAATCTAATCCTTGCTTTTTGTTCTCAACCTTTTTCAGAAAAGCTTATCATTTCTATGCAAAATATCACATAGGCTAAAGCCGGCATTAGCGATAATAGCCATTCATCTTTGAGCAATGACTATTGGACGAGTTTGATCCGTCATTAGAGAGTTAGAGATTTGAGCTTATCGGTCAACAATACCTGCAGTACGGAAACAGGTGGGGCGTTGTACCTCACCAATAGGAGGGAACGCCCACTTTGTATTGTATAGGTATTAATGATGAAAAAACTGACCCGACTGACGCTTGCACTTACTGCTATCGGCCTCGCTTCACCCCTTATGGCACAAGACTCTGAGCCAAACCCTTCTGACTTAACAGAGACAAGTACCTCTGCGTATTTTGGTTTGAACAACCAAGGTGCATTGAAAGGCTCTATCTCTGGTGATTTTCATTTTGATAACGGCCAAACCGGCATGCTAACCGTGGAAGGAACCATGGACAAAGAGGGCAAGTACTCAGACAGCCGCATGCAATATTTTCATGTATTCACTACAGATAACCATGTTGTACCAAGAGCCGCTTTGTCAGTGGATGTAATTGATAATGCGATGTTCACTTCGGCCTCGGTAGGCGGTGTTGCGGCTATTAATGCTGGCGTTGAAAGGCTGCAATTGTTCCCTCGTTTAGGTGTGCTAGCGGGTGAGTACTCTGATGAATCTCTAAATGCATTTAATGTTAAAAGTGGAGAGGCTTATGGTATGTCAGCAGCTTTCTATGCGATGTACACGCTAGGAAACGATGGAACCTATATTGGTGCGTGGCCTGAGTACAATTACTTGGATGGCGACATTGAGACGTCACTGCTTAAATCAACGCTCATGATTGCGACTCCGTTCTCACAAGATAAAACACGTTGGGGACAACTTCGCGTCGATAATACCTCTGGCTCAATGAAAGCTAACAATCAATCTATTGATATCGACGATACGGTTGTGTGGGCAAACTACAAGTTCTACTTTTAATTAGAGCGTTTTAATTTTTATAACAAGCACGGTCTAAATGGCCGTGCTTTTGTCTATATGGGGAATGGGTATGGGGAATGGGTTGCGTAAGAGCGGCAACGACAGGTCGAAATGAACCTCCGAGAGAGCCGTTTAAGGCAGGGTTGCGTCCGTCATATGAGAGTTAATGGAATGGCAGAAATCATCAATAATGGCTTCAAAGAGGCACACAGCCTCACTCATTTAGCACATACCAATCGAACCATTGGAGTTTAGAATATGAATAATAAAGTTAAATCAAACACTCTAAAGAAAACTGCATTGGCATTAATGGTCGCCCTGTCACCTAATGTTTTTGCTTATGATCTTGTGATCATGAATGGCCGAGTGATGGACCCTGAAACGGGGCTGGATAAGGTCACTAACGTTGCTGTTGATAACGGGCAGATTGTCGAAATCACAGACAAAGTTTTGGAAGGCGATAAGGTTATCAATGCTGAAGGCTTAGTGGTGGCTCCGGGCTTTATTGATACCCACTCACACGTCGTTGCGATTCCAGTGATGCAAAAGCTTCAGCTTCGTAGTGGTGTAACAACCCCATTGGCACTTGAAGTGGGTGCATACCCAGTGAGTGATTGGTACATGCGTTTAGAAGGGCGCTCTCAAACTAACTTTGGCGCAAGTGTTTCGGCTGCGGGCATTCGAACTAAGGTGTTAAACAGCAAATACAACACCCGCACAGGTACCATGATTAATGACATTTTTGATACCGAAGAGGCGAAAGCATCGGGTATCAGTGGTGTCGCACTCAGCGAAATTGCCAACAGCGAGCAGATTGAAACCATTACTCAGATGGTTGATAAAGAACTAAAAGAGGGCGGCTTAGGTATTGGCGTTCCTGTGGGTTACATGTCTAAAGCGGCGACCACAATTGAAACGAAAGAGTGGCAACGTTTGGCGGGTGAGTACGGTGTGCCGACTTTCCTTCATGGTCGTTTTTCCAGTGAAATGCCACCAACGTCTGGCTTGTTAGGCATTGAAGAGATGCTTTCTGGCGTGGGTATCTACGGTGGTGGTTTGCTGGTTCAACACATGCACCAGCAAACTCTGAATGAAACACCAGCTGCGCTGAAAATGCTGGATGATGCTAGAGACAAAGGGTTTAGCGTGATGGCGGAGATCTACCCTTATAATTTTGGTGCCACTATCGCGGCTGCGGACTATCTCGCTCCCGATAACTATCAACGCAACATGGGACGTGACTACTCAGACATCATTGAAACGGAGACCATGAAGCCGCTAACCAAAGAGCGTTATGAACAACTATTGAAAGAAGACCCGGGTGCAAGTGTGATGTTCTATGGTGCGACCAATGAAGATCTGAAAAATGCATTGGCACACGAATCTACGATTGTCGGCAGTGATGCATTCCCGCTGATGAAAGACAACGGCATGATGGCGTACAGCTGGAATACATCTTATGAAGGCTTACAAGGTCACCCGCGTGCAGCAGGCACACAAGCTCGCGTATTGAAAATGGTGCGTGAAGATAATCTAATGCCATTAATGTCTGCGGTATCGAAAATGTCTTACATGCCTGCCAAGTTCTTGGAAGAGAACGGTATTGAGCAGATGAGCAAGAAAGGGCGTCTCCAAGTTGGTGCTGATGCAGATATCACGCTATTTGATCCAAACACAGTGACAGACAATTCAACCTTGGAAGAACCTGGCCTACCTT
Source organism: Vibrio sp. R11-SG3-ISO9 (assembly GCF_059834255.1). NCBI lineage: Bacteria > Pseudomonadati > Pseudomonadota > Gammaproteobacteria > Vibrionales > Vibrionaceae > Vibrio > Vibrio sp. R11-SG3-ISO9. Next base: position 56,801 of record NZ_JCBDGU010000016.1, on the reverse strand, counting down.
CGACGGGTATTCCCTATGTTGTGGTGAATGGAACTGTCGTAGTAGAAGACTCAAAAGTACTGAAAGGTGTGTACCCGGGTAAAGCGATTCGAAATAGCCTGAGTAACTAACATACTCTATTCGTTATAAAAGACGTTAACTCCTAAGCCTTGTTGAAAGACAAGGTTTTTTTGTGCCTCACGCAAGGTGGGAGGATCCCATCCATCTTACGCGATTCAAAGAAAATGGCGGCTAGCCGTACAGTAGCGTTGTCTTAAGTAAGCAGCGAGCGCGGCATGATGAACAATAAATGGGTTGGTTTGATTCTGTCGCTTGTTGCCTTGAACAATGCGCCTGTACTCGCTTTTGACGTCGAGATTGATGGGTTAACGGGCGAGCTAGAAACCAATCTAAGATCGCACCTTGCTGCTTATGAGAATCACAGGCTAGATCGAGTCAGTCAGCGTCAGTTTCGCTCTGTCATCGACACCGCACTCCACCCTTACGGGTACTATCACTCAACATTTAAATCGACCGTGAAAAATGATGATCACCTAAAGCTTGAGATTGTTGCTGGAGAGCCTGTGAGGATAAATTCGCTGGATATCCGTTTGGATGGAACTGCCGCTCATGATGAAGAGTTTTTGGCGTTGCTTGCTCAAACCCCGTTACAGCAAGGAGCGGTGCTCAATCACCAGAGCTATGATGCATTAAAATCGAAGCTGTTGTCGCTGGCGCTGCGCAAAGGCTATTTCGATGCTCAGTTTTCGGTAGCTCGTATGGAAGTGATTCCAGACCAAAATCTCGCCAATATTCAGCTTCATTTCAATTCTGGCGACCGATATCAGTTTGGCGAGGTGACGCTGCATAACAATCAGATTGAACCCTCACGCACCCAAGGTTTAGCCACATTTGAAGAAGGTCAAGCCTATGAGGCGTATCTGGTTTCCGAATATCAAGCTCGGTTGATTGAAACGGATTGGTATCGTGATGTCGTGTTAGCTCCGAACTTAAGCAGTGGAAAGAAGAGTCACCAAGTACCTATCGATATCTATCTCACGCCGAAATCTAAGCATATTGCTCAAGTGGGGGCGGGCTACTCAACCAATACTGGTGCGCGCGGCTCGCTGCGTTGGTTGCAGCCTTGGTACAACGAAAAAGGGCACAGCTTTGAGAGCAAGCTTGAAATCTCGGAGCCTGAGCAGTCTTTGTTGTTGGGGTATAAGATCCCCGAACGAGATGTTATCAACGATTACTATGGCGTTCGCTTCGAAGCCAAACACACGGATTACCTCGATACCTTGAGTGTGCTGGGGGACCTCACTTTTGAAAAGCATTGGCGGCTGGATAATGATTGGCAAAGCACGGTGTTCCTAAAGTATCTGTATGAGAACTATCAACAAGCCTCAGACAGTAATGAAACGCAGCTGATGATGCCGGGGATTGAATTTCTTTATGAGCCAAGTCGCGAGGATATCACCAGTGTACAACACCGACATCTATACTCAGTTGCTTACTCTTCAAGCAACCTGCTATCGGACTCTCAGGTTCTAAGAATAGAAGGGACTAGCCAGTTAAAGTGGGCGATAGCAGACAATCATAGAGTCTTAATGCGTTCTTATTTGGGCGCTAACTTTGCTGATTCAATTGAGGATGTGCCTTCTTCGTTACGCTTTTTTGCAGGTGGAGATAACAGCATTCGCGGCTATAAATACAACTCTATTTCACCCAAGGATGAAGCGGGCGAACTCACCGGGGGACGTTTCGCTGCAACGTTGGGGCTAGACTATCAAGCTCGACTATACGGCTCCTTGTGGGGCGGTCTGTTTTACGATGTGGGCGATGTATTTAATGATTCATCGCAATGGAAGCGAGGGGCGGGACTGAGCTTAGAGTGGGATTCGAAATGGTTACCCATCAAGCTCGATATCGCCAAAGGTCAACAGTCGGAGGATGACTATCGATTGCACTTGTCGTTTGGTGCGACCTTTAATTGAAATTTAAAGAAAACTGAAAATATAGTCATTCAGCTTTTGGTAGGGTTTAGTCCTACATATGCGATTCATCGACTTTTCCAAATCCTCATAAACTGTGCCCATCTTAACGAGTCAATCACGTTAACAAGCACGGTGATCTGGAATATTCGCCGCAAAGTAAATGGTCAGAGTTTTGAGGAAAAAGCTCTGATTAATGAACGGCACTTAAAAGAATGAACAATCTATTTTCAAATCGTAAACCTAAGCACACTTTATTATCTCTGGCGCTATTCGCGGCGATCTCAGGCAATAGCTTTGCCAATGAATCAAGCTCTACACAGCCAGAAGCACTTTCAGGCAAACAAGTTTTTGCCCACTACGGGTTAGACGAGAATATCCCTAAGCTCGCGATGAGTTCTCTTTTACAGGGTGAGCATCTTGTGGAATACGCGACACGCACAATCAAGGTTGGCGACGATGTTCGAGAGTCGAGCGTGTACTTGGTGAAAGATACAGATGCGAAGGGCAACATCGATTTAAGAATTAAGTACAGCCCAGATGCGCTTGATGCTCATGAAGATGTGATTGATGAGATTGAAAACTTCACACGTACTGAATATCGCCTCCGAGACTATGCCGAGAGCTACGACAAATCGAGCATTAAAGCGGATGAAAAAGAGGACGGTAGTGTCGTGATCAGTTTCGATTACTCCAAGTATGGTCTGCCGCAAGATATCGCCTATTTCCGTTTCTTGAGTGTGGAACTGACGCTAGAGAATGGCCAACCAACCCAGATGCGTATCTTCAATAGACAGCCGTTTTCTTACGACAAATACAGCGTCGACAGCTATGAGCAAGATATCGAATTTAGCGTATTACCGTCTGGGAAAGTGATTCTGGCGAGCAAGAATACCGAGATAAAAGGCACGTCGAAAAAGAAGCCCGTTCACGTGGTGAGCTCTATTGAGCCTGTTGCTATCTACGAAGACGATAGCGGTGTGAACATCTTAGATCATGAGCGATTAGAGCATGTATCAGACCCGCGCATGAGAGAGCAGAGTGTTGACCTTGATAGAGTGTTTCCTCTGATGGGCGACATGGTGAGAAGACAAGGTATCGACCTTCCATTGCCATTCGGTATTTCAGCGGCGTATCGCAATCAGAACATGAATATTCCGTTTACTGACTTTGTGATTGAGGGCGTTGGTCTGAATGAGCTGTTTGACCCACTTGGCAGTGTTGGTGTGGTGAATGCTGAAAGTTTTACTCTACGAGGTGATGTCAACATTCTACCTTTCTGGAATGTGTACGGCTTGGTCGGAAAGATCAACGTCGATGCTCAGGTTGATGCGGAATACACGGGCGCCGCAGGGGAAGCGATTAGAGACAAGCTCAATAACAAAATTCCGCACTTGGGTGACGCATTCTGTAAAGAGGTCTCGATGCTGTGTAACAAAGGCAATGTCCATGTGCCACTGCACCTTGAATACGATTTAGTCGGCATGGGCACCACGTTATCTGTGGGCTACAAAGAGTTCTTTGCCTCTGTTACCGGCAGCTACACAAAGACGCGTTTGAAAGGTACTGACAATTGGGGCGATGGTATCGTGACCGTTCAACCAATGTTGGGTTACCAGCTTGTTGATTACCGCACACAACTGTTTGTCGGCGCAGAGTACCAAGGCTTGGATGCTCGTATGGACGGTCACGTTGTGGCTGGCGATATTGAGTTTGATTATGACATCGGTGTCAATCTAGATAACTGGGCTTACTTGGTCGGCTTTAACAAACAGATCGGTAAGCACTATAACCTTACTGCGCTCTACAGCAAGGGCGAAACACGCGACTCAGTGACGCTGAACTTTGGCTACCGCTTTTAACCTATCTGGACACTGAACCCGAAAAAGACCGCCACTTTTAAAGTGAGAGTGGCGTCCTGCATCCGCGAGTTAATCGATTAAACAAGTCCGCTTAATATTATCGAAACGATTTAACGCTAACGAACCTATTTAACGTTAATGAAAGAACCTAGGCAGATTTGCTAGGTGTGACGAGGGAAAGGATTGGCCCATTACTTGAAGACCATTTTTATTAATAGGTATCAAATGAAAACCAAGACTAAAAACACCTTCGTGAGCATAGTGACACTCATGTTTGTCACAGCATGCTCTTCATCTCATACCCTCGACAAGCGTGTTAACGAAGCTAATTATCAGCACGTTAATGTGAGCTTGGGTGGTGACGTAACAACACCTGAACCGATTCGAATACTCAAAGGCAGCGAGCAATCTCTGTTCTACAACGAGTCGACAGCAACAACGCCATTGACGGTGAGCGATGATCAAATGCATGTACTGGTGCTATCGGGTGGCGGTGCTAACGGTGCGTTTGGTGCCGGTATTCTAAATGGGCTTTACGATGCAGGTGAATTAGCGGACTACACCGTGGTAACAGGCATCAGCGCTGGGGCGATGATAGCACCCTTTGCTTTTGTTGGCGGTGAAAAAATTCCAGAGATGAAAGCGGTGATGTTAGGCATTCAAGACAGCGAAATCATCGGCAAAAAGAACATGCTGAACACACTGTTTAAAGACGCCTTTACTCGTGGCGACAAGCTACTGGCGTTCATTGAACAAATCTACACCCCTGAGTTTATTCAAGAGATTGCTGACGTACATAACTCTGGAAAGCGCCTGTTGATCGGTACGGCACAGTTTGATTCAGAACAGCTGGTGGTTTGGAATCTGGGACAAATAGCCGCGAGCGATGCACCAAATAAAGTGGCTTTGATTCATAAGGTTCTAGCGGCAAGTGCTTCGATCCCCGGTGTATTTCCGCCTCAATTTATTCCTGTGGAATATCAAGGACAATCACTTGAAGAGCTGCACGTTGACGGTGGGCTAGCTGCTCAAATGTTCTTGTTCGCGGATCATATTGAGTACGGGAAGATCAATGATGCACTTGGTTTGAATAAAGCGCCCAAGGTTCATGTTGTGCGTAATGGTCGCCTAGCGCTGCCTTACCATTTAACTGAAGACAAAGGGATCGACCTTATTACTCGCACTGTTCAAAGCATGACCGTGAACCAAAGTGCTGGGGATCTATATCGAATTGCTTATTTTAGTGAGCAGCAAGGGTTGGATATGGCCTATAGCGATATCGATGATTCGTTCCATGCCAAGCGTGGCAGCAAAGATATGTTTGATAGCCAATACATGCTGTCGCTTTACCAATACGGTTACTTAAAAGTTCAAAATCAACAAGTTTGGTCGCAGCTTAATCCTTAAATCTATTAGCGTTTATCCAGTTAAACGGCGCAGCATTTCCTATCGTGAAATTGAATTCGCTGTGCTGTTTATGACTGGAGTGGAGATAAACAATGACAACCACTGAATTTATTATTGATGCGATTACGGTGCTAGGTACAGCAGCATTTGCACTAGCAGCGGTATTGGCGGCGTTGGAAAAGCGTGTTGATATCTTCTCTGTGACCGTACTCGGAGTTATCACGGCTGTAGGTGGCGGCACGATCCGTGACTGTATCCTTGATGTGCCAGTATTTTGGTCTGAAGACATTTCCTACATCACCATTGCCTGTGTTGCGAGCTTATTGGGTTTCTTCTTTTTTCGATTTATTCAGCTTAGAAAAATCAACACCTTGTATCTCTATATTGATGCCCTCGCGATTGCTATGTTCGCGATTCAAGGCACAGATAAGGCGTGGGCATTAGGCTTTGGCTTGCCAGTGGCTCCGGTGATTCTAGGCATTATTACTGCGGTAGGTGGCGGAGTGGTCAGAGATACGCTTCTGCAAAGACCATCGCTGCTATTAACCAAAGAGTTGTATGCGATACCCGTGGCACTCGGTTGCCTGCTTTACACCGGCTTTCTGATGTTTTTTGAGCAGTACACTCAATTCGGCGCGCTGATCTCTGCGGGGCTGGTGGTATATCTGCGCCATCTTTCGATTCAAAAACACATTGTGGTGCCTAGCTGGGCGATCATTAATCATCGCGCTTAGGTAGCGATAGCTAAGGTACTCTGATCTTCGATTTCTTACTGCATTGAGCGGTAAGGTTATGTTCATGCATGGAAGCTTTACTCGCAGGAATTGCCTGCTACTAAAAAGACAAAGCTATGCAATTAAATAAACCGTTCGCAACGCTCGCCATGAGCTGTTCGATACTCTCTACTCCGACATTGGCTTCCTTCTTCGATGAAGTTGACGGTCAATTCGATATGGGTCACCACATCGCAGAAAACGCAGCCGGATTTTTACCTGTGCCTATCATTATCACAGAGCCTGCAGTCGGATATGGTGGCGGCCTAGTTGGCGTATTCATGCATGAGACTGAAGAGCAAAAGCAAGCGCGTAAACAGGCTGCTCTCAATGCTCTGGATGGCGGCGCTCAGCTAATGCCAGCGTCTATTACAGCGGTGGGTGCTGCGGGTACAAAAAATGGTTCTTGGTTTGCTTTCGCTGGGCACAGACACTCATGGCTAGATGACTCCATTCGCTATATCGGTGGTGCTGGCGTGGGTAAAGTGAATCTTGATATCTATCAAGACATTTCATTCCCTGGGTTTGGCAATATTATCCCGCCGTTTGAAACGTCATTTGGTTTCAATACGCAAACAACAGGTGCCGCCATGCTGCAGAACTTGCAGTTTCGTGTCGCTGATACGCCGTTGATGTTAGGGATTAAGCAGTTCGCTTCTTATAGCTCTGTAGAGTCAGATAATCGTGCGATTAACCAGATCCTTGAGTGGACGCTTGGTAAAGAAAGCGTCACGTCTGGTCTTGGCCTTGTGGCGGAATACGACACTCGAAACAACCTTTTTTATCCAACATCTGGATTTAAGGTCGCTGCCGATTATATGGTTTATGACGAGAAATTGGGAAGTGATTCAGACTATCAAAAATTCGGCTTAGAAGGGCAAGGTTACATTCCTCTTGGGGACAAATGGACTCTCGGCTTGGCGGGTGACTATGAAAAGTTCGCCACTGACGAGCTATTTGTCGCCCCGACAACCCAACCTTATATTAAGTTGCGCGGAGTCCAGTCATACCGTTACCAAGGGGATGAAGTGGCTACACTGCAAACGCAAGTGACCTATGATATTGATCACCGCTGGAAGGTGTCTGCCTTTTACGGGATCGGTGCGACAAGAGATGAGAGTCACTACAGTAATGATGCCATGGTCGATGCCTATGGCGTAGGTTTTCGCTATCAGTTAGCTCGCCGATATGGTTTGTATATGGGAGTCGATGTTGCGACAAGCGAAGGAGATGACGCCTTCTATATTAATTTAGGTAGTGGTTTCTAACGCCTTCGATTTTTCGTTAGCCGTAGGTTCATGGCAGAACAAACAGCGATATATTTTCGATCTTCAAAGCCGTCACTTTAATAGAGTGGCGGCTTTTTGCTATGTGGCTCATTTTAATTTTTTCAGGTTATACGCCGAATTCCAAGATCTGTAAATGACGGATGAAGTCCGTCTTTCGCGATTGGTTCATTAAAGAAAATCACCGTAAATTTAGTACCAAGTTCAGAGCGAACGACAGAATTTCAACTTACTTTAACTTCTTGGAGCTACTTACTATGTGTACTCGTATTGTCTACCAAACTAATTCTGAAAAATTCATCACTGGCCGCGGTATGGACTGGAACGATCCAACGTCAAAATTCGCAGTTATTGTATTACCACGAGGCTTAAAGCAGTCAGGCGGTAACTATGAGAATACACTAACTTGGACCTCTAAATACGGCTCAGTTTTCACTGCAATGTATGACTCAGCATCGTCAGATGGTCTTAATGAAGCCGGTCTAGCTGCTAACGCTTTATACTTCGCAGAAGCTGATTATGGTGACTACACAAAATCGGAAAAGCCAGTTATCTCTGTGGGTGCTTGGACTCAATATTTCCTGGATAACTTTGCCACTGTAAAAGAAGCCGTTGATGCGATGCGTGAACCTGAATTCGTTATTTGTGCGCCTGCATTGGCGAATGGCCGTGCGGCAACAGCCCACGTTTCATTGAGTGACGAACAAGGTGATTCGGCGATTCTAGAATACATCAATGGTGAGCTAGTGATTCATCACGGCAGTCAATATACAGTGATGACAAACTCTCCGACGTTTGATGAGCAATTGGCAATCAATAGCTACTGGAAGCTGGTGGGTGGTAACCGCATGTTACCGGGTACGATTAATGCCGCAGACCGTTTCGTTCGTGTTGATTACTTCTTAGAGAGCACTCCGAAGTTTGAAGATGGTGCACCAGCGGTCGCTGCAGCGATGTCAATCATGCGTTCAATTGGTGTTCCTCTAGGCATGGAAGACCCAGATCATCCAAACATTTCAGCGACGCTATGGCGCTCACTGGCTGACCACAGCAATAAAACATACTACTTAGAGTCTTCACGTCAGCCAGGTCTATTCTGGGTGGATCTAAACAAAGTTGACCTAAATGAAGGTGCACCGATTGTTGGAACCGTTGTTGATGGCCCTGCTGCATTCGGTGATGTAAGTGAATCGTTATCACCAATGAAGATGATCACTTGGATGTAAACCCCATTATTTACATCGAATATGAAGACACACGCCAAGTTGCGTGTGTTTTTTTATCAGTAAAGAGTCATCAATGAGGATGAGGGTTTCATCCTACAAACGCGATTATTCGTGTTGCTTTAATCACCATATAATTTTCACACAGACCAGCACAAACAAGTCAAAAGGAAAGAACGACGCACAAGGACACGCCTGTTTGAGTCAACAAATTCAGCCAGCAAACAAGGTAGACAACCTCATGACAACGCATCGCTCAATCATTGCCATTAGCACCTCATTACTACTAGCCGCTTGCGGTAGTGATAGTTCAGGCAGCCAACCAACAAAACCTGAACCATTGAAGCCGGATCCATCGCAGATCATTGATCTCGATTTGGGTTATGCCGACATTACTGCGCTTCGCGAGTCTCTCGTGATTAATCGACTCAATGGAGATGAGGTGTTGGGCTCGGTTGAATCCTTCAAGGGGATCCCTTTTGCGGCTGCTGAGCGCTTTGCACATAGTTCTGTTACGCCTCTTGAGGGAAGCGTTAATGCGACAGAGTTTGGCTTATCTTGCCCGCAGCTAAAGACCACGATTCAGGCCCAATCAGAAGACTGTTTGAACCTGAACCTATGGCGTCCAGACAATACGCAAGCGGGCGATAACCTACCTGTCTACGTATTTTTGCATGGCGGCGATTTTGAATATGGCTCTGGTTCTGATCCATTAGTGCATGGCGATACTGTTGTGGCGCAAGGCGCTGATGATGGCAATCCATTCATCATGATTACCCTTAACTACCGATTAGGTGTACTCGGTAGTCATTGGGTGAAAGGTGAAAACCAAGATGGGAACTACGGCATTGGCGATCAAGCTCGTGCGTTAGAGTGGGTGCAAGATTACATCACAGATTTCGGCGGCGATGCTTCCAATGTCACTGTTATGGGACAAGGGGCAGGAGCGATGTCGATTGCACTGCTTCAACAGCAGATGCAGGAAGGCACTGTATCATCGGACTATTTTCAGCGTGCGATCATGCAAAGTAATCCCTATGGCTTCGAATACCGAACTTACAGTAATGCGAAATCACAGGATCAAAACCTCGATTTAGACGACGCTTCTATCAGTGAGGTACTGCAAGCACAATCGGATATCTTGAGCTTTGGAAGTCGACTAAGCGGGTGGGTAACTGGCGGTATTAACGTGTTGAGCAAAAGCACACCGATGAATGCTCTGATGCCTCTATCACCTTATCGAACCTGTAATGAACTCAGTTGGACAGGCTCTTGCTCTGACCTGACTGAACAGCCTTTTAATGCTGATTTTTCGGTGCCTACCGTTCTAGGAACCAATGCCGATGACGCCAACACCATGAGCATGTTGCCACGGCTGACATTCTTGATTCCAAAAGTCATTGAGATGATAACGGACATGCAACCGGAAGAGTTCGATTCTCTATCCGCTGAGCAGTTGAGACTTGCGGTAGATGAATGGGTGAGCGATGCATCGAATGTTGCGGCGATTCACTCGCTGGCGCAGAGCGATATGCCACAAGCTGACCTGGATCTTCCTATTGATTTGCCTGAGTTGCCAAGTACCGCTTATGAAGCTGTGAGCCAATTGTTCTTTGGGCTAGGAAATCGAGAGGAAACCTCTCAACTACTTGGTTTCAAAGACTTTGCGCCGAGCAACGAAGGTGAATTGAGCTTTGCTTTACAAAACATGTCGCAGTTTAAAATGATGATGAATGACACGCTATTTATGGGGCCAAGCCGCATGAAAGCGAAAGAGTCACAGCAATCTGCAACCTTGTATCACTTTGCTTATAAGCCAAGTTTCAACGTCTGGACTTACAACACCAAAGGCGAAAATGGCGCAGTAGATATAGAAGATGCACTCAAAACCATTAGTTGTATCAGTGGCGCGTGTAACGGGTCGGAGCTCCCGTTCGTGTTTAACAAAGCGCTGAAATTGGATGGAACCACGGTTTCACCATCTAAAAAAGACAAAGCGCTGATGGCGACCCTATCGCGCCTCTGGTTTAACGATGATTTGTTCAACAACTATCAATACCAAATACAAGCTGACAGTGTGCTAGTAATTGACAATGAGGGTGATATTGCATTGGAACTCGACTGGGATCGATACACGCAAGCGGGCGACGATCCTGCGCTTGCTAAAGGGCGTTTAAACGGCCTAGAAGACGCAGGGTTGCTTAGCCACTATTTGTCCAACGAATAGCCTTATTAATGAAAACGACCAATCTTCGATTGGTCGTTTTTTTGTTTGGTCAACAGGCCCTAACAAGAGAAAACTTTTTTGATTTATTTAATCTTCAGTGAAGGTGCACAGCGCCTTAGAGTGGAGGATTACTATATGAATTTATGTCGGGGTTTGGTTTTAAGTTATTGTTTTATATTGGATTTTATCTCTTTGTTGCGCGGTTTTATTGTAGGGTTCAATCCGTCATAACGCAGTGTTTGATTATGAAAACCCTCCATATAATGAACCCAACTTCAACAAACACACACTTAAAAACAGAGGTCATTATGAACACTTCAACTCTTATCAAAAAAGCACAATTTGAGAACGGCACTATGTTCGAAACAGGCGAAGAGATGCTTTATGTTCTTCAACTTAACGGTAGCTGGTATGAAATGGGGCAGCAATACGGTGCTCTTTCAGCTGAGCACATGCAAGCGATGTACGATGTGCTTGTTCAACCAGAATTTGATAAAGGTTTGATCAGCCAAGAAGACGCATTCGAGATGTTCGGTGCTCGTGTATTTGCTTCACTTTCACTGCGTCGTAAACAGTACTTCCAAGGTGTTGCGGATGCATTGAACTGGCCAGTAGAGAAAGTCGTGGTTCTTGATCAAAGCGGTCCAATGGCTATCTACCTTGGCAAGTTACACTCATTTTCTGGCTGTTCTTCGTTGGCAACATGGGGCGACAGCACAACCAATAACAACATGGTGGTTGGTCGTAACATGGACTGGAGTGAGATCTTCCTAGATTTCCCAATCTACACAACGGTTTACAACCCAACAGATGGTTCTAACAGCGTAGTGAATGTGAGCTGGCCTGGTTGGACGTGGATGGTGACAGGCTTTAACGACAAAGGCGTATATACCGACCTTCACGACGGCACATCAATGGGTGGCAATATTGTTTCAGTTGAGAAGCCTTCGTTCCTTAACTCAGTATTCGATTACATGACAGAGTCCGATTCAGCGCAAGCATTGAGTGCACGTTTCCAAGCGGCTCGAACAGACGTGGCTTCTATCTGGATGGTTGCAGATAAAGACGGTGAAGCGTGTGCTTATGAAAATACGATTCAAGAGAACCGCAAACGTGTATCAGACAAAGATGCGAGCTCATTTGCGACAGTAAACACCTTCTTGAATCCTGATTGGGGTCTAGGTAAGCGTGAAACATTGAGCTTCTCCCTTAAGCGATTCGATAACCTAAATGCTCGTCATGACGACCATAAAGGTGAGATTGATACTCAAGTGATGCGCGATATCTTTGATTTACCGCTTTACGACGAAGAGGGTAACTTTAAAGAGAACGGTGGTGTGACCAAGCCAACGAACCAAGATGTTGACCTAACTAACTACCAAGTGGTTGCTGATCTGAATGAACTGCAAATGTGGGTGAAACTGCCAGCGCTAGGTTCACAAAGCGATTGGGCTCATATCGATGTGAAATCACTCTTTAATCGTTAATCGTTAATCGTTAATCGTTTGATGTAAAAACAGATAGATAAGGTTTGCCAGTAGGGACACAGGCAAACTCCTATTTAAATACTCTTTAACGCCAAAGCTTGTAACTTCTGGTTTGTAAAACCTGAGCTTGTCACACCCTAGCTTGGCGATATTAATCCTGCTTCTGCTTATTTTTAAAAGGTAATAACTAACGTGAATTTACGACCGTTCAGATTCTATTGTCTGATGGTTTTCATTTCGCTGGCGATGGGATGTGCCACTTCATTTCCTGAAGTTGAAAGTGATTTTGAACAGAACTGGCAACCAACAGAATTTCAAGCGCAAGCTTACCTAATTCCAACTGCACCCGAGGCGTTGGCTCGCCGAATCGAACTGGTTCGTGCTGCTCAAACTAGCATTGATATGACCTACTTTTCGTGGGATGAGGATCTGGTGGGGCTGTTATTACTCGACGAGATCAAACAAGCGGCAGACCGAGGTGTAAAAGTACGCCTGACCTTAGACGACTTGTTGGTATTCAACGAGAAGTGGCTGGCTGACTTAGCGAATCACATCAATATTGAAATACGTTTATTTAACTCGTTCGATTCAAGACAGACTGGCTGGTTAGGCAGAGTGGTCGACTTTGCAGGAAATCGAGCAACTTTAGACCATCGCCTACATGAGAAATACTTCAATGTAGACCAACAACAGATGATATTAGGCGGTCGCAACATCGGTAATGCGTATTTTGGTTACAGCCCAAAGGCAAATTTCTTTGACCTTGATGTTCTGTTCCAAGGTGACATTCTTCGTCCTTTCGAAGACAACTATGAGGCACTGTGGAGCAGCGAACTACTCACGCCAATATCTGAGCAGATAAAGATCAAATATCAGCGAGATTATCCGCATTTCAACAAGGCGCTCGCTAAGGCTCGAAATAAGGCGAGTGAACCAGAGAGTGTGATTGAGCATTCTGTGCAGCAACTAACATCGGTGACTTTTACTGATGTATTAGCAACACCAGTATTTGATTCAACGAAAAAGCTCACTGATAGTCAGCCCTATTTTAGAGCTCGTGTGGAGAGTTTCCTCAAAGAGCCACTCAATAACGCTGAGCATGTGTTGATATCGACCCCTTATGTGATTCCAACAGAAGGGCGCTTTAAGGCGATTGAAGCGCTGACAGAGAAACAGATAAATGTCGAATTGGTGACCAACTCTTCAAGCTCGAATGACTCCGCTTTTGTCCCAGCTTCTTACGAGGTAAGCCGTGAGCAATTGCTTGATAAAGGGGTAAACATTCTCGAATACAAAGACAAAGCGATGAATGATGACCATTACTTTCATGGCGATACCTATTACCACAATAAAACCGTCGTGATAGATAACAAGCTGACTTATATCGGATCGTCGAACTTCGATCCACGCTCTGATTTCTTGAATATAGAGTTTGGCCTATTTGTTGAGAGCAAAGAGTTTGCGCTGCAGGTAGAGCACTACATCAAGAGGCAAAAAGACCAGTTGTTCTGGACGGTGTCACGCAACCAAGATAACCAAACAGAGTGGGTATCGGGAGATCAGGTAGAGACCACATCGCCAAATTACGGAGCAGGGCACACGGTGCCAGATTGGATCATAAGAAAGCTCAACATTGAGTTAGAGCTTTAATCTGAATCGAGCTTGGTAGACCCTTGGTGGATCGTTGATAAGTAAAGCGCAAAAGGGGCAGAGGTTGCCCCTTCGTTTAATGACGTTCTGCTTGCAGCGATACGAAGTGCTTAATGTACTCGTCTACCGCTTTGATAATGGATTTTTTGATCTCTAGAATTGGCTTGGAGTGGGTATTCCAGAGCGCGAACGAAAACTTCAAACCGTGCTTAAGTTCATCGAGTTTAAGGGGCTCAAGATGTTCAGTCACGTATTGTGATTCCGAAAGCACTTTAGGAAACCATGCCCAACCTAAATCACTCTGGACAAGCTTGATCGCCAACGCCAGTTGATCGACCTCTTCGTTGTCGGCTGAGACAACAATCTTCTCTTTTAAACCATCATGAACGAATGCTCGCAATACAAATTGACGAGTGGTTCGTAATGCACTTAACACCTGATCTTCAGGGAGTTTGGTTAGTGCACTGCCTTTTTTCACAAACGGCAGAAACTCCATGTGCCCGATGAAGGTCGAATCCTTGCCATACATGCCTTTGCTTTTGTCGATATTGACTAAACCAAAGTGGATCTCGCCATCGTTAATACCTTCTTCCACTTCTTGCTTAGTTTTCACCAAAAAGTTAACGCGCATATTGGGGAAGTCTAGAGCCAGCTGTTCTCGAATTGCAGAAAGCAAGCCGTGAGGCACCACGCTAGAGTAGGCAAAGTTAATGCGTTCAAGGCCACCGTAAGAGAGGCTTAAAGCGATTTTGTCGAAGATCTTGGATTGGTCTATGGTCGACTTGGCGTAGTGATAAAGCAGTTCGCCCTCTTCGGTCGGCTCTACGGTTCGGCCAATGCGTTCAAACAGCTCAACGGCCAACACATCTTCCAAGTTGGCGATGACTTGCCCTGTAGTCGTTCTGTGTTTGTTGAGCTTTGCAGCAGCTTTACTGAAAGAGCGTTCTTCATAAACGGTAACGAAAGCCAAAAGCTGCTCAATGCTGAAGTTCATAACCAGAGTTACCTCAAAGGAAAGTTGTTTTAATAATATTAACTTAGCATTGATTTACTCTTCTGACACTGACTTAGCTTCCATAATGGATGTGCGGATGCGTTAGTCGTGAGAACAAATCTAGAACCACTAGCGCAGTCCCAGAGAGATTGAGTTAAGCAATAATGTTTTTCTAGGACGAGATATAGAACGAAAAAAAAGCCTTACTCTTGTGAGAGTAAGGCTTGGGGTAGTATTTGGTTATTTTAGATATTAACCATAAAAGATTGGGTTAGCGGTAAACGGAATTCCTTGCCCATCATCTCGTACACATTGAAACGCACTGTGTTCCAATTGTTGTCAAAGTTGTATTCAAAAACGCTTTCACCTGTTTCTAAACTCTGGGTTAACGTCCATTCTGTTGCGTAGCTAGAAACACCATTACCATTTCCAAAGTCTTTGTATGGCGCATCTGCAGGTACTCGGAAAGGTACAGTGGATAATTTCATCATGGCACCAAGGTCCGTTTCTGGTTGATGAAGCTTGCTGACAAAGTAACTTGCGTGAACAAAACGACTCGGTGAGTTACCGTTACCAATAGAGCCATAATCAGTGTCACGAGTTGCATCTTCCCAAGTATGTTTAACTTTATTTCTCGTTTCGATTTGTAGTTTCATTGATGGGTCGTTAGTCATTACCATCGCTTCTTCACCGCGGTAGGTGTTGAGTCCATCATCGTCCATTTCAATCACCAAGCGGTCGCCGCTTTTATCGGTGACAGACCAGTGAAGCTTCATTTCAACTGGCATACCAGCCATCATTATTGAACCGTACTTTAATGTCGGAAGAGCGTTAACAACTTCTTCAACAGACGCATAGTTAGCGAGTAGGTATTCAGCCAACGTGAATTGAGTCAGGTCAGAGTCACTTTCCACTTCATCCATTGTCATATCAGGATAAAACAGAGTGTCAACTTTCATGCCTTCACTGTTTACACCATCAGCAACTAACTCCCCATAGGCGAGTACCGCTACCATGTCGTATTTAACCGTGTAGTTGTCACCCATGTTGTTTCCCTGCATTGAGCGAATATCTCCCTTGTTAATGTTACCGAGAACAGGCTTGGTTGACTCCATCCAGTCCATTGTTCTGGATGTGTATGTTCCCAGTTCATTATTCCAGGCTACAGAAGTACAAGCATTCGCGATACCTGCAGTGATTGAACTAGCTAATAGGGCAATTGTAAGGGTTTTGATTTTCATGTTTGTCTCCAATGAGTAGTTGATGATTGGAGTTTACGGTGGTTCAGGGATTTGAATAACTCTCATATGACGGATTAAACCATCACATACTATCCCGCACCAACGAGGCTGGGCATTGCACAAAGCTTCAATGCGTAGATAGGAGAAACCCTAGCTAGGGTCAAAGTGATGAAGAAAGCTATAGACCTAGAATACGTGCGCGCAGTCAAGCAGCATAATTATGGGAGACCGAATGGGGTTATTGCGCTCTGTCACCGGAATTGATCAACAGCGCCTTTCTGATAGTAAAAGTTATCCGTGCTTTTCTATTTTTAGTACGTAGCCTAAGAAGCTTTTGTCCAAAAATGAGTTAGGGCTTCAAGCTTATTCCTTCTCTAATATTCTCAGCCTCTTACCCAAAACAACCCATTGTCCCCAGAAGTTTGGTGACAATGGAAGTTATCTTGATGGCTTGTTTTAAACTAGTACTGATGGATGCGCTGTCATTACGTTTTCCGCAAATTGGCCTGGGTGGCGTAATATAGCCCGCCCGACGGCAGCGAGATCGAAATAAGAATGTTCCAACGCTTGTTCAATATAGTCAACCGTTTCTATCCCGCCCACACCAATGATAGGTACTCCTAAATCCGCTTTCTTAAGATAATGGGCCTCTGAGACTAAATAGCCTTCACCCCGTCGGTCTTTTGGTCGATTCCAGCCGCCAATTCCAGAGGAGACATCAATGATACTGACTCCAGATGCAACGAAAGACTGACACACCTCAACCATGTTTTCTTGGGTTAGCCCTTGTGGGTAGAGATCTTGTCCAGGAATGCGCACCATGATCGCTAACTGGGTGTTCAAGCGAATGGCTTGGATTATCTCAACAACCATTCGAATACGATTTTTCAACGACCCTCCATATTGGTCGTCTCTTTGATTCGTGACCGGTGACAAAACTTGGTTAAGGCCATAACCATGGGCGCAATGCAGCTCAACAAAATCAAAACCGGCTTTCTCAACTCTAATGGCTGCTTGTACAAATGATGCGATCCATAGCTTGATATCATCGACTGACATAACTTGTGGCTGAGGTAACGTTCTGTCATACGCCGGTACTGTTATCCCCGAAGGACCCATTAAATTAGGGCAGATATCGAGTTGTGCTTTGCCGCCGCAATGAGTGAGCTGAAAGCCAGCTTTCGCACCGGCGCTATGGATCGTATCAGCAATGGTTGTCATTCCTTCTATGCACTCATCACTGTGAGCGCCAAGCTGGTTGGGTTCACTCTTGCCTGATGTATGGACAAAGCTATATTCAACCATGACGAGCGCAGCGCCAGAGCGTGATAAGTTTCGGTAATGTTCAATGGTTGCTGTAGTTGCTAATCCATTTGTAGTTGCTGTCTGTGAAGCCATTGGCGGTACTACAAGTCGATTTTTCAGTGTATGAGTTGCGAGATTTAAAGGTTGAAAGCGTCGCATACTGTTTCCTCTGTATCCGTTGATTAGCTCCATTTTAGAGAGTTAAAGTGATAAAATTAAGAAACATTATTTCACCAAGTGTTTCTAAAATGGAAACAAGGTAAGAGCGATGAAACTGAATGATTTGGCAGTGTTTGTTGAGGTAGCTAAAGCGCCGAGTATGCGTGAGGCCGCTAAGCAGTTAGGCATGCAGCCCGGTACCGTATCGAAATTGATTAAACGTATCGAAGCCTATTATCAACAACAATTGTTTTCGAAACATGGCACACAATGGGTGCTTACCGAGGCTGGCAATATGCTGTTTCAGCGAGTGATTGAGATGCTGGCTATCAATGACAAAATTGAACGGGAGCTAGGAAAGCCACGTCGTCCACATATACGTGTTAGTGGTTCTGAGGCGGTACTGGGGTATTTCGTACCAAGTTTGATTGAGCGTTTGTTAAGTCATAATCACAATATTTCGCTTGAAACAAAGAGTGCTCAAGACCTTACGCTGCTTAATAAATACGAGGTCGACATTGCACTAGTGTCCAGCTTAAGTGGGTTCCCGCCGCATGAACGCCAGTTAATATCAACAGAGTTGAGTCAGGCAAACTTTGTTACCGTCGCTAATCAAAGTCACCCATTGTTCTCGGAAGCGCGTGGGGAAGTGGTCGCGATTGAAAATTTGCTTCACCACTCTTTCGTTGTCCCGTCGAAGCCTATTTATGGTGCCATGGAAAAACATAGAAGCCTTGACGGTTGGCATGACGAGGAGTTCAGCCGTCGAATATCCGCGCGTGTAGACACTATTTCAACATTGATTGCATTGGTAAAGCACCAGCCACTTTTGGCGTATCTTCCCGACTATGTCGCTAAGGAACATGGGTTGAACGTGATCACTGTGACGGGGTGCCCTTATCGTTGCGAACAAACTATTTGGCTATGTCGACATAGTGAAGTTCAACATCACTGCTTACAGGTGTTTGATAATGCCTCCTAGCATATTTAACCTATGCATCGATGTGTTGTACTCAAAACAACCCCCATTGTCCCCAGAGACTTTTGAAGGGTTAAGGGAAAGCTTTGTTTGGTATTTTGAGTTTTGAGGGCAAGATGTCATGGGACACGTGCCCTCAATAATGGGGTTAGATTGTCTTTACAGTCTATCGTCCGAGCATTCTTAGTAGGGTTCGGTCTTTATCGATGATGTGATGTTTTACCGCTCCTGCTACGTGTAATACCAAAGCAATGGGTAGAAGGTACTGACCTATGATGTGATGAACTGTTTCAGACAACTCTTGGAGGGTAGGAGACAGTATTAACACTTCACCAGGAGTGTTTGGGTCGACGGTTTCCGGCCATACTTCCAATGCAAAGATGTGAAGGCCATGTCCTCCTGCTACAGACATAACGACACCAGATAATGGCATCATAATCATGCACAACATCAGCAACCAATGTACGGCTTTACCCAAATATTTCTCTGTGCGGCTGTAATCTCCTACTGATTCTGGCCAGCCTTCAATAATGCGCCATGCAATCCGCGGGATTAATACAGCGATGATAGCGACGCCTAGTGATGTATGAGAGTCAAAAAACCACTCTACCTCCAAACTCTCCATCAATAATCCAGATAAGAGCATGTAGATCATCATGCTGCCAGCAAGCCAATGAAGTGTGATGGATGCTCTGGATAGCGAATAGGTATTGTAACTCGACATGTTCTTTACTCATTTTTCGATTTCTTTTGAGCCTGACACGCTTGTTGTCGATTATTTGTCGAACCAATAGTAGTAAGGTTTTTCTAGAAGTTATCGAGACATGAATGGCATGTCTAAGGGTACTTGCCACGAAGTTTGTCTTGGAGATAGTTCACGAAGCAACGCACTTTCAACGGGATATGCCGACTTTGAGGGTAGATAGCGTTGATTGGAATCGAATCACTTGGGAATCCTTCGAGCACCGTAACAAGCTCACCTGTCTTTAGATATTCATCGGTCATCCATATTGGCAATTGAGTAATGCCTAACCCTGCGAGCGCCATTTCTAAATTGGTTTCACCACTATTGCTGCGAAAGACCCCGCGAACGGGCACTGATATCTGTTGGTCGGTGTTACTAAAGTGCCAGTTGTTGAGTGAACGATTGAAGGTATAGACAATGCAATCGTGACCTTTGAGGTCGAGTGGATGTTTAGGCATCCCATGCTTCTCTATGTAACTGGGTGAAGCTACGAGTAGTAATGGATTGCTAAACAATGGTCTCGCAATCAAGGTGGAATCTTCCAGGTTTCTTGCGCGAATCGCGACGTCGATACCTTCAGCCACGAGATCGATATGACGCTCATCGATCACCATATCTATCTCAATCTCAGGGTATTTAGATAAAAACTCGGCAATCAACGGAGCGAGTAAGATCCGCGCAAGCGGCGCAGGTGCAGCAATACGCAATGTTCCCTTAGGTGAACTTACTTGCGAGCGAACACTGGCTTCGACCTCTTCAATCTCCTGAATAATGGTTGTGCAGTGTTCGTAATACTCTTGACCGGCCTGAGTCAGTGACAGTTCGCGACTGGTGCGCGTGATCAGTTTTACACCTAGATTATCTTCTAATGCGGCCACTTTTTTGCTGATCGTCGCTTGGGAAGTATTTTGCTCCCTGGCTGCGGCTGAAAAGCTGCCTGTCTGTATAACACGTAGAAATACGCGCATTGCGCCTAGCTTGTTCATGGATGTATTCGATATTGGAATAGATGGTGTTCATTTTAGCCTGGTTCTATAACAAATCTACAGTGGTTACTATCTTCTTCGTCAACCGAATTATCGATAGAGAGAGATAGAAGATGAAACCAACTCATACCAAACAAGCTATTCGTGAAGCTATGGATCACCTGATTGACCGTGCAACGAACTTTGATATTGAAGCTTTAGAGACGATCTACCACCAAGATTTTCATACCACCCTGATCATGCCCGACAGTACAGTTCAAACATTCAATAAAGTGGAGTTTAAAGCGCATTTTGCCAAGCAAGCTGAAGAAGGCAAACACCAACTCAATACATGGGCAGAATGGCATGATTTCCATATTTTAGGAGATTCAGCGGTGTGTGTATTAAGCCGTAAGCACAGTGGGATGAATGGAGAAGAAATGAAGCTGCTGTGTAATATCGAATTGCGCTTTGAAGATGAGCGCTGGCAAGTTCTACGTGAGCAGATCTTCCTACGCCCGCTTTCTGAAGGTTAATGGCTGCATTGCCGTTTGGTTATTGCAATGTCGATACTACTGCTAACCTAGTAAAACTGATTGCTTGAGCGAACAGAAGCAAGTCATAGGTGAATGGAATTGCCTATGACGTACCGCTGCCTCTTTTTGGTGCTCACTCAAGTTTAACTATCTCCTGCCGCCAGTGAGACGCACGAATTTTACAATTAAGCGAAGTAACCAATTAGGAATTGGTGACATGTACGCTTTGACCCCATTGAGGAATGCAGGACGATTTTCAATATCTTTCATCCACCGAACCAAATTAGGGTAGTCATTTAGTGGGTACGCGAACACTTTCCCCAATAAATACAGCGTTGGAAACCACGCGATATCAGCCATAGAGTAAGTGCTTCCGACTAAGTAGCGCTGTTGGGATAGTTTCTGTTCCAGTATTGATAAAGTATTCGCTATTTTGACTTCAGACTCTTTGAGTACAACATCAGGTGCTACCGTTATACGATGATTGTGAAACTGAGAACGATGAGGAACGTATTGGTCATAAAACGCTTTTTGTTTAGGTGTTGGTAGGCGTCCAAAACCTTTGGCGTATATCCAAGGGACGATATAATCCATGTGAGAATGTGAAGCGAGATCGAGAAGCTCCTCCATCTTGACTGCATGGTCTTTATTGCTTGGTGTAAGTGATTGCTCAGGAAACATTGCTTCTAAATAGCGGAGAATAGTGATGCTGTCTCCCATTGCTTCACCATCATGTACTATTGCCGGTACGTCGCAAGTTGGGTTAATTGCGTAGTATTTTGAACTCAATTGCTCACCTTTTAGTAGATCGACAATGTGGATTTGCGTCTCAATCCCCTTTTCCGCAACAGCAAGCATGACGCGACCTGCACAGTTAGAGTACGGATTGCAAAAGAGGTGAAGTCCAGCTAACGAAGTAAAGTCGTCGGGTAACATTTAATATGCCCTTGATGTTTTTAGATGATGGGATGAATTGGCTACTTAATAATCCAACTTGGGGAAATGAATATGCACAGTGCCTACTCGTTCGTGTTCTCTGCGTATGATGATCGTGTTTTCATCTTCTCCGACGATGACTCCTTTTACGCCCTGATTCATATTCGCCATGAACCCCCCATTACGAAATGTGATGCTCTGACCAATACGTGGTGAGTTGAGGTATTGTTGCGCTATCGATGACGGTGCTGCATGACCGGCAATGTCGAGACATTTGTCCCCGTCAATTTCTGTATATCTTCCCGTGCTAAATTTAGACATTGTTTTATACCACTGCTGAAGATGCTCCAGCCCCTGCGCCGCCTTCATCCCATTTATCATGTCTAAAAAGTAGAGCATTGTGAAAGCAGTGAAATCAACGGATGTCGGTTTGTTCTCCGTTAGTAAAAAGTCTCGATTAAGGAGTTGTTGGTTAAGCTGCTCTAAATAGCGGCGCGCAATGGCAGTTTTTTCTTTATGTGACAGCTCTGCGTTGGGTCTTTTGAGTGTTTTTGCAAGCTTGATTCGGTCTGTAATGAAGCGCAACGCATGGTTAGGTGGCATGTTTTTGAAGTAGGCGATCAGCATCTCTATAGGTTTTACTGATTCGAAGATGGCGTTGTTTCCCTCTGTCTCTATTCTTTTTATCCACTGTTTCGCTTCTTTGAGAGAAGGGTAGTGGTTTAGTGAGTATGCGTTGTTACGTTCAGCCATCACCCTAAGGATAAGTTCAGAGTCACAATACATGTCTGCACCGATTTGAAGGATAGGTATACGTCTGCTGTACTCACCCACCAAAATTTCCTCAATGGGTCTGGGCATTCCTTTCGGAGCGATGAAAGAGAGGTAGGGTTGTTCTAAATACCCCATCAACAACATGACTTTTTGTGCGTAGGGGGATTTAAGCGAACGATGAAGTATTGGGGTATTCATAGGAAACCTTACTAAATGAGTATGAATTTTAAGTCCTTGGATTTATATTCCGTGGAATATATTAGATCTGAAAATTCTCCACTGTCAAACGATTTAGCAAATAGGTGTCTAGTTGTTTGCTCCATTTTCACCAATTGGTTATTCTTACTTTCAACATGATTGAGAAAAAGATCTTATTAAATGGCTAATAAACAAGCGATTATTAATTCTGATTTAGACGTTTCCCAAAAGGTAATAGGGCTGATCGCCTGTATTGGTCAAGAAATGAAGTCTGAGATGACTCGTAAGCTTAAGCCGACGGGATTGTCTTTGATACAGCTTGAGATACTCCATGTATTGTCAAAAGCTCCAGAAAAGTATCTGACCGTAAATCAAATAAAAAAGCTAATGACAGATGAGAGTCCGAACGTATCGCGTGCTCTGAATAAATTGATGGACGCTGCACTCATTGAAAAGCGACGCGATAGTCAAGATCAGCGTGTTGTGTACATTCATATTACCGAGGCTGGAGAGCAAGCACACATCGATGCTGACCAACAGCTCCTCAGCGTCAGTTTAGATTTTTCCCCTGGGGATGCTGAAAAGCTTTACGAGTTATTGAAAAAACTCTAATTAAGCCGCCGATTGAACTCGAAAGCCGACCTAACTCTAGGTCGGCTTTTTTATGCCTAGCGCACATCTAAACATAACTTTTCTTACCAAATTCAACATAAAGTCCTTGTAAATATAATCCGTGGAATATATTTTTAATAAAAGGATACGCACCTTACTGTGAATTAGCTGTTACGTACGCAAGGTCGTCATTAGTGAGTGTTGCCCCGACAACTTAGAGAGTAGGAGAAGATCATGA
This sequence comes from Vibrio sp. R11-SG3-ISO9, assembly GCF_059834255.1. NCBI lineage: Bacteria > Pseudomonadati > Pseudomonadota > Gammaproteobacteria > Vibrionales > Vibrionaceae > Vibrio > Vibrio sp. R11-SG3-ISO9. The sequence goes on along the minus strand of NZ_JCBDGU010000016.1, from coordinate 33,231 downwards.
TCACTGTCCATCATTTAGAGAATTCACAATCCATAAGGATCCTTTGGCTTCTGGAAGAGTTAAATGTGGACTATCAGCTACAACACTATAAACGAGTAGGGCCCCAAACTTTGGCTCCAGAGGAATACAAAAAGCTGCATGTGATAGGGACGTCTCCCACAATTACGGATCAAGATTTGGTGTTACCAGAGACTGGAGCAATCATGGACTACATCTTGGATAAGTACCCAAGCTCAACATTACGCCCCGAGCCAAACTCTAGCCAGAGAGTGCGTTATTTGTATTGGATGCATGCCACACAAGCTAGCTTCATGCCACTAATGTTGGATGCTTTAATCTTTAAACGTATGGTTTCAAAAGTCCCACTCTTTTTAAAACCCATCATGAGTCTGGTTGTGAATAAAGTCAGAGATGGTTATCTTTGGGTCCGATATCACCGTCATTTGCGTTATATGGATCAACAGTTATCTCAATCGATTTGGTTATCGGGTGAGGAGCTCACTGCAGCAGATATAGCGATGGGGTATTGCTTAGAAGTCGCCGAAATCAGGGTGGGTATTGGAAAAGAGTACCCTAATGTGCATGAGTTTCTGAATAGAATGCGTCAACGTCCGGCATACCAACGGGCTATAGAAAAAGGAGGGAGGTTTACTCCTTTAGCTGAATAAAGTGTCAGTGTTGGGCGCACATTTGACGATTCACCTAAACTTGAACTCGAGAGCCGCTAGTCGTTGTAGCCAGCGGTCATTTAGCGGAACAACCCTTTTATTCCCAGAGTTTATGAGACAGCACAATGGGACTTGCTAGTAAGCTTCTGTCCCAAAGTACACTGCTTTTCGGAATGCGAATTTAGATCATCAACTATTGTAGTTATATTAAACACTAATATTCCTTATTCAGATTGAGTCCTTAAACACTGGTAACAATGATACAAATGTTATCGCTGCTAGGCTGATATTGAACATACGCTGCTTTATTGTGGTATTGAGATAAACACGGATTTTTTGACCAACCCAGACCCAAGTCATATTGGCAAACAGTCCGAACGTCGTAAACACGAAAGAAATCAATGTGACGGATAACCAATAGTCAGAGGGGAGGCTATAGCTTGTGACCAAAGCAAGTGATGCCATCCAAGCCTTCATGTTACCCAGTTGAAACAACGTAGCTTGAGTTACGTTGATTGGTTTGCTTTCGGTGGCTTTACCCGCGAAAGAATTGGTACACAACAGCTTTATGATCAACCAGAACATGTAAGCCAGACCGATGTATTTTATGGCGAGATACCAATTTGGATGAGTTTGGATTGCAACACCGACACCACACGCGCAAAGCAGAATTAACCCGATAACACCAATACGTATACCAATTAGGTGTCGCCATGACTTCCGGATACCAAATTGTGCCCCTGAGTTGGCGAGCAATAAGTTATTTGGACCGGGTGTGATGGCAGTAACAAACGCAAATAAACTCATCGCTGGCATTAGATCCCATAATGTTGTCATTTCCTTTCCTCTCAAATAAGTGCTTCTGAGCTAAGAGTAATGGGGCGAAGTGAGACAGACCTACAGTTAATGCGTCATGGTGACAATTCTTTAATTTCATTTTCGTCAGGCCTTATTTATCCTGAATACAAGAATTAATTGTACCCCTTTGGAGAGAGACAATGTTAGTCCCTGATATATCGGGTCGTTCGGGACCTAAGTTTATGGCACTGGCTGATGCGATTGCTGAGGTGATAGAGAGTGGTGAACTCGAACCAGATACGAAATTACCCCCTCAGCGTATTTTGTCTTATCGCTTGGGTGTGACGGTTGGAACCGTGACAAGAGCGTATCAGGAGCTTGAGCAGAGGGGCTTAACAGAGCCAAAAGTAGGAAGCGGTACTTATGTTCGGAACAGAGAAACTGAACTGAACCACTTTTATCATCCAGTATTGGAAGAGAAAGGAATTGATTTGGCGCGCTGCCGACCTTTGTTAGTATCGCAGCCGAAATTTCTAGCGAATGCGCTGAAAGAACTATCTCACGAGGAAATTGCCCAGGCAGCCGTGCTGGATTACTACTCTGCTGATGGCATTCAAGGTCATAACGAGACTCTTCGACAATGGCTGATGACCAAATTTAATATCGACATTGATGCACGGCGTCTAGTGTGGACTCATGGAGGACAACACGGGATCTCGTTGATTATTCAAGCATTAAGCCGTCCTAAAGATACTATTCTTGCCGAAGGGCTGTGTTATCCAGAGTTCATTTATGCGTGCCAGCAATCCGAACGAAAACTAGTGCCAGTAAAAGTCGATGAACACGGATTAGATCCAGAAGATCTGGTTTTACATTGTAAGAGACATCGTCCCAAACTGCTTTATCTGACGCCGGGAATACAAAACCCGACTGGAGCTCAGTTAACAGATAGTCGAAGGCTAAAAATCATAGAGATATGTCGTCGTTACAATGTGTTGATTATTGAGGACGACGTGCTCTACTGTCCGCCATCTCATCGAAAGAGTCCTTTAGTCGCTATTGCTCCGGATATTACCTTATACGTGGGCAGTTTTTCTAAGTACTTCGCGGGTGGATTGCGACTGGGCTTTATCATTCTTCCTCTGTCTTTCAAAGAGTTACTGCAACGAGCGCTACGAGCCAGTTGTATGTATGTTAGTCCTTTAATAATAGATTTGCTTTGTCGTTGGTTAAGCAGTGGTGCTATGCAGTCGGTCGACGAAGAGATTGCGATGGAACTGAGTGCTCGCCATCGCATCTGGGAGGCTGTATTTCCCGAAGTTCAGATTGGCGTTCCTGGCTATAATGTATGGTTACGTTTGCCCGAGCCATTAACCGGTTATAATTTTAACCAGTCGTTGTTGAAATATGGAGTCAGAGTGAGGGAAGCAGAAATGTTTGCTGTGGGTAGGTATGAAGTGCCAGCAGCGGTGAGGATTTCACTTGCAGGTCCACTAAGCCGTCCACAATTGCAGTCCGCTTTAGAGACTGTCAGGGAGCAAATCGCACGGCTCACTTAACGTTCATAGATACTAGTCATTATTTATGGAGTTAGTTGGTCGTGATGTATAAGTAATATCGTTATTGGATTGATGGCATAGATATGCCTAAATCGACTGAATGCCTGAAAAGGCTACGTATATTCTCTCTATTCACCGATTCAAGGAGGCACGACTAAGAATTCGCACCAGTTTATTTAGTCTCTTTCAAGTTTGATATAACGATAGCCTCACCTATGTTTTTATGCTTTTTCACTCTAGAATTGAGACCATTACAAACAATTAAGAACGCAGAATGTATAAAGATAAAGTGGTCGTCATTACTGGTGGTAGCCAAGGCATCGGTCAACACCTCGCTATGGCTTATCTAGAGCAACAAGCAAAAGTGATCGTATTTGACATTGCCCCAAACCAGAATCCGAATGTCGATTTTCACCTTGTTGATTTAGGAAACCCTGAGTCGGTAGATCAAGCTTTTAACGGGATCAAAAGTCAATATGGCAAAGTTGATGTGCTCATCAATAATGGTGCGATTGCCAACTTTAATAAGCCTATTGAACAACTCACGTTTGAAGAGTTTTCACGTGTGATTGATGTCAATCTCAAAGGTGCGTTTGCCTGCTCTCGACGATTTATTGAGTTGAATCATGCTCAACCTTATGGGCGAATAATCAATATCGCTTCTACGCGCTGGAATCAAAACGAATCGGGTTGGGATGCTTACGGCGCATCAAAAGGTGGTGTGGTTTCCATGACACAATCTATGGCCATCTCGTTGTCAGAAACCCCAATTACAGTCAACGCGGTCAGTCCGGGCTGGATTCAAGTGGAAGGGTATGATGAGCTTGATAGTTTCGATCATCAACAGCATCCATCAGGTAGAGTAGGTAAAGCTGAGGACGTTGTTAATGCGTGTCTGTTTCTAACACATCCAAACAATGACTTTGTTAATGGCCATAACTTGGTTGTTGATGGGGGAATGAGTAAAAAGATGATCTACCAAGACAGTTTGCTAGATTAAATCAACTGAACGACTTCTGGAGGTTGATCTTTGATAGCTCTGTTAAACGAAACATAACCAATTCATTCAGCTTGTTCGCTCCGTGGGAAAAGGTACTTGTGATTCTCGCAGTGACGTTCCACTTTCCCTTCTATTTTGTCAATTTGGTCTTGGATGAGATTCTTGACATCTTGCGCCTGCTGAATGATTTCATCCATGCGTTCAGACTGCTTGAGTAAAATGGAAATCGCCTCTGTATCGGACATGTCATAGTTTAGAAACGCATCAAGCAGTGGCTTAATCTGCTTTAGCGTTAAACCCATATTTTTTGCTTTTTGAATCAGGTAAAGCCTGTTCAATGCTTGTTCGTCAAACTCCCGATATACTCGACTTCCTGCCTGCACTGATGAAGAGGATATTAAACCCAACGATTCATAGTGCCTAACAAGTTCCTTTGATACACCTGCTTGTCTGCACAACTCTCCAATACGCATGATTAATCTCTTGACTGTGTGGTATACCACATAGATTAAGCTCAACCCTCTTTAATATCAACGATGAGGACTTTGGGAATGAGTTGTAAGTGGACAACCCTAGATATGCCTGATTTAACGGGTAAAGTTGCTATTGTTACCGGTGGTAATGCAGGCCTTGGATTTCAGAGTGCGATGGTACTAGCGCAAGCCGGTTGTAGGGTGATTATTGGCTGCAGGAGCAATGAGAAAGGTGTGTCAGCCAAAGAGAAAATGCTCAAGCTTGTTCCGGACGCGGATATCGAGAATGGTTTACTCGATCTGACTGACTTTACATCCGTTCGGCATTTTGCTGATACGGTTATTGAGAGGCATGAACGTCTTGATATCTTGCTGAACAATGCAGGTGTGGTGAATCTAAGTGAACTTCAGCATACAGATCTGGGCCATGAAATGCACTTCGCGACAAACCACTTAGGCCACTTTTTACTCACAGGGTGCTTGCTACCGATAATTAGAATAACGCCCGGAGCAAGAGTCGTTACAGTGAGTAGCGGTGGGTATAAGTTTGGGGAAATACGCTTTGATGATCTTGATTGGAAGAAGAGGCCTTACCATCGAATAAAGTCAGACGGTGATAGCAAGCTTGCAAACATGTTGTTCTTTTGCCAACTCCACAAGATGTTTAAATCGAATGGTATTGATGCACAATCGATCGCAGTCCACCCGGGCCTAACCGCGAGTGAGAGGCAACAAACACAAGGCGTAGGTGGTATGGTTTCCAAATGGCTCGCTTCTCCAATAGAGGAGGGTGTTCAATCCTTGCTTATGGCGTGTTGCGCGCAAGAATACCAAAGTGGGGATTTTATCGGTCCAAAGTTTGGTATTCGTGGGCGCCCTGTGAAAGAGCGCCTAAAGGATACGGCACTGAATCAGGAAGTTGCAGGTGAGCTTTGGGATTATTCTTGTCAGGCCACCGAAATGTACTATCAATTCGGTGATATTGGTTAGCTTGTTGATGTCCGCGCTTTGGCAGGTCGTATTCTTAACAACTTTTGGGACTTAACCGCAATTCTCCAAAGTCAGCAGATGACGGTACTTGTCTGAAGAGCGTAAGTATCTTGCTAAAGCACGATCATTTTGTTCTGCGATGATATGGTCGATGAGCCATCGCGCCATAAAAACGATGATTTCTTTCAAATCGAGCTGGCCATTAACGTAATGCGTGTATTTGTTCCTTAGTTTTTTAAGCAGCATTTGGTGCACCTTTTGGTGCTGCTCGAACCCGTCGTAATGGGTGATCATCATGATGTTATCTTCACTTAAAAAGTGAAACTCAGCGTAAGCAATCACCTCATCAATTAAGCGGCGTACAATTGCTTTGGACTCGTTCTGAAACATGATCAGTTTGTTAATCATTGCCAACAAGTTCTTATGTTGAAGATCGAGCTCTTCTACATCTAAGCTGTACTCTTTTTTCCATGTATAGAGATGCATTGTGATCCTCTATTATTCTCACTAGATTTGTTATTGATAGAATGATCTGCACTTTATAGATTTCTTTGGTGAATGGGTAACTTAACCATATTTTGTGTGAGGGCAGGTAGGTTTTCTCGCAGTATATTGTTTTATTTTTCAATACAAGCGACGGAAAGATAAAGTGTTTTCATTCTATATGACGAAAATCGGCTATAACATCCCGAACTTTCTATCAATAAATCCGGATTCTACATCATTCAGTCATAGGTTTTCCTAAGCCATCATGGTTCTGCATTCAAGCGGTAACCGATATTTATAGGAGAACGATTATGTCAGACGCTACCCCAACAAGACCTATTGTCATTATTGGTAAAAATGCCAAAACCGGTGTTCGAGTTAACAAACGTCTGTGCGATCTTGGTATTGAAACACGCCAAGTTTCTCGCAGCGCGGCGACCTATTTTGACTGGGAGGCGCGAAGCTCTTGGCCTACTGCACTGAAGGGAGCACGCTCAGCTTATGTTACCTATCAACCTGACTTGGCAGTGTCTAACGCTGAGGGAGACATCAGTGCGTTCGTAGAGGTTGCTAAAGCGCAAGGTGTAGAGCATATCGTATTGCTGTCTGGGCGTGGCGAAGAGGGCGCAGAAAAAGCAGAACGTATTCTTATCGATAGTGGTTTAGATTGGAACATTGTTAGAGCCTCGTGGTTCGCGCAAAACTTTAGCGAGAGCTTTATGGCTCAAGGTATTTTAGAAGGCGAACTTGTGTTACCCGCAGGCGATACCCCAGAGCCATTTATTGACACTGATGATATTGCAGAAGTTGCGGTGGCGGCATTGGTTGATCCAAGTAAGCGCAATCGCCTCTATGAAGTGACAGGCCCGGAGTTGATGACGTTTCAAGATTGTGTTGATGAGATTTCAAAACAGCTCGGGAAGGAGATCAAGTTTACCTCTGTGAGCATCGAAGCGTATTTAGATATTCTTAAGAGCCAGAACTTACCAGAAGATTATCAATGGTTGCTGAATGAGTTGTTCACCGTAGTTTTCGATGGACGTAATTCAAATCTTACTCATGGCGTTGAAGAAGCGACGGGACGTAAGCCGACTAAGTTCGCAGACTATGTATCTAAAACGATCGCTGCCGGTTACTGGGATTAGCTGCTTTGATCGAGAGTAAAAAGTGAAACATGAAGAACAGCCTGAATGCTTATTCGGGCTGTTTTCGCAGATGCCTAGGATTTTGGGGCTAGGCTATTCTTTTTAGTGGTTGATGGAGATTCACCGTATTTGTTCTTATAGGCTCGGCTGAAGGCTGCCTCAGATTGATACCCGACGTCGAGAGCGATATTGAGAATATGAGCCTTGCCATATAGCAGCTTTTCTCTGGCAAGCGAAAGTCGCCAATCGGTGATGTATTTCTTGGGCGTTTCCCCTACAGTTCTCTTGAAGTACTCAATGAAGCTGGTACGAGACATCCCGGAAATATCAGCCAGCGTTTCAATATCGATGTTAGCAGCACTGTCGCTGTGGATTCTCTTCATTGCGCGAGATAAGCGTTTGTCGGTATGCGCCATTATCCAACCCTGATTATCGTCAGATACTTGGTCTATCCATGCTCGAATACACTGTAGAATAAGCACGTCGGCCAATTTAGACACCACTAATTCCGAGCCATACTCTTCATTTTTCGTTTCTCTATGTATGGCTTGAACGACACTCTTAATTGTGTCGTGAGCCTGTGATTGTGAGTCAATTAATACGAACTCAGGCATAGATGTAATGACTGAAGTCGTGACCTCGTTTTCAAACAAAACCGTGCCACATAGAGTCGTTGTCGCGTCGCCAGTTCCTTTGGTTGTGAGTCGTTCATAGTGCTCCGTGATTTCTTCTATGTCATTCTCAAATAAATCGGTGGCAGCTGACTTATTTATATCGACGATGTCATGTCCAGTCCCGCGTGGAAGCAAAATAAAATCGCCGGCATTCAGCTTAATCTGTGTTCCATCGACAATGACAATCGCTTCGCCTTCAAGGATTAAGTGGAACATGGTGCTCGATGGAATGGATGGCATTTTGATGCCCCACGGTTGCTTCATCGTTGAGTGAGTGTAAAACACGCTACTCATTTTCAGTTCACTCAAGGGAGAGCTAGCACCACTCTTCTTCCGTTTCTTCGTATCAAACTTTGACAATGCTAGCCTGGCTTTGTCTTCCATAAATGTATTTCCTGCAAATCTTCGACGATTTCCTGTCAATCAAATCATCGCTTAATTGGATGTAATAAACAAACTCAACAAGCGTTGCTCATGGGGTAGTTTGTTTGGGTTGTGCTTTTCGCAAAATATGGGAGGTTTGTATGGCTAGAAAAAGAGTATTGATTGTGTACGGTTCGGGTTTTGGTTCGACCGCAGAAATTGCACATGCCATGGCTCAAGAGTTACAAGAATTGGACATAACAACGGAAGTGTTGCCCGTAGAGGTTGCAAGAGCCCCATATACTGATGAAGCGGTTATTATTGGCGCTCCAATCCGCTATGACAGATGGCTAATTGAAGTCCGAGATTATGTCCGAAAGTATCAAAACGAACTGTCATCAACATCTGTGGCATATTTCTATACTTGTTTGGCGCTTGCAAAACAGCCATCGAATTCATTCAATTCGCCACAGGTTTACGATCAAACATTGATTAAGATGAATCGTAATGTTGAGCCCATCATGATTGCTGGTTTTTCAGGTACATTGCAACCAAAACTGATGCCTTGGTATTACCGGTACCCACTTAAGCTAATTGCAATAGTCAAAGGGGTAGAGGATGGAGATTATCGTAATTGGGATATGATTAGGCGTTGGTCTCGACAAGTTTCGAAAGTTGTATGATTGAAGCTAGGCGACGTCTCGATTGTTGAAATACTTCGGTTAGCTAAGTCTGGTCAACTAACCGAAGTATTCTCATATCACTATTGATGCTTGTACTAAGCTTCACTCGCTTGCGTATTACTTGGTAAAGGTTTTTCGCTTTTCTCAGGGATGAGCGCCATTAACCCTGTAATGATTAACGCAGCGATACCCGACATAGTAACCGGAGAGCCAAAGATACTTTGAACTAACTTAGGCGCTTCTTTTAGCAAATCAGGCACGAGCATAACGCCAAGGCCTAAGCCAAAAGAGATGGCGATAGTCATAATACGGCGGCGATCTAACTCCTCATTAGCAATGATCTTAATACCTGCCGCAGCGACAGTACCGAACATAACAAGAGTTGCCCCACCCAATACTGGTTTTGGAATGGTCATTAATACTGCACCCAACACTGGAAACATCCCCAATAAGAACAGAATGCCCGCGATAAAGTAACCAATGTATCGACTCGCGATACCGGTAAAGTGAATCACACCGTTATTCTGGCTGAAAGTGGTATTTGGGAAGGTGTTGAATACGGCAGCTATGAGCGAGTTAACGCCATCACCTAGTACGCCAGCCTTAAGGCGTTTGATGTATTTGGGTCCTTGGATAGGTTGGCCTGAGAACATACTGTTTGCCGTCAAGTCACCTGTCGACTCGATAGCCGTGATTAAGTAAATGAAGGCGATTGGTAAAAACGCTTGCCAGTCGAAAGCAAAGCCGTATTTGAACGGTACAGGAATACTCAACAACGGCTGAGAAGCGAAGTCAGGCATAGATACTTTACCCATGGCAATCGCGATTGCCCACCCGATGCTTAAACCTATCAAGATCGACGACAGTCTTACCATGATGTTCTGACTAAGGTTTAAAGCGACGATGATTCCAAGAACGATCGCGCCAAGCATAAGATTACTTGGCGCACCAAAGTCTTCTGCACCAAAACCTCCGGCTATATCGGTGATTCCAACCTTAATTAAAGAGATACCTATGGTAGTAATAACAATACCAGTCACGACCGGAGTGATGACGACCTTTAGCTTATCGATAAAGCGAGAAAGCAGAATTTCAATGAAGGCACCAAAAAAGCAGACGCCAAAAATAGTCGCTAACATTTCATCTGGACCGCCACCATTGGCTTTAACGAGAAAGCCAGCGCCCAAGACAGAGCCTAAGAAGGCGAAACTGGTGCCTTGTACACAGATCATCCCTGCTCCGACAGGGCCAACTCGCTTCGCCTGAATAAAGGTACCAACACCAGAAACCATCAAGGCCATACTGATTAGATAGGGGATATGTTCCCCCAAGCCAAGTACACCACCAATGATAAGAGTGGGTGTGATAATGCCAACAAAGCTAGCCAGAACATGTTGAAGCGCCGCATAACTTGCGGCTTTGACTGATGGGCGATCATCCAGTCCGTAGATCAATTCACTGTTACGTTGTTCCATGTGATTTCCTTAATGTATTTATTATTGTATACAATCCTTAATCTACATAGTGAGCAATATACGTACCAATGATGGAGTGCCCATTTAATGGGGGGCAGATATAAAACCATGATTGTGTTGCACTAAAAGTTGCCAATCTTGTTCAGTGTTGGTGCAATCGTTAGGATTTGATCAGCTTGTTTTCGGATTGCTCGTTCTGTGTTGACTGAAAAAACAAGCAAACCATGATTAAAGCGATTCCAAACCATCCCATAGGAGGAATGTGCTCTTCGAGTATTAAGACAGCGATGATTGCAGCAACAACAGGCTCGAAAAGCGTTAAGATATTGGCTGTGCTCGCATTGATGTGTCTTAATCCCACGCCAAACATGATGTAGCCAACGCCCATTGGAATCACAGCCATATAAATGAGCACCAGGCTATTGGTTTGAGATGCAAATAGGTTGTCTCCTGATGCCAGCAGGGTGGGTAGAAGTAAACATGCTCCCAGCCCAAAGATGGCACCCATAGCGGCCTGTGACTGAACTCCTTTATTAATAAGTTCTTTCGCCATTATGGAATACGTGGCGTAACTGAGACCTGCGACGAGTCCTAGTAAGATTCCCCAAAGTTTAAGCTGCGGTTCAGAGTGACTGTGAGTGGTTTCGGCATTGACGAGAAGTACAATGCCAATAATCCCGACGACTAAGCTAAAAAGTTTACGAATATTTAAATGCTTATTTGTGCTAAATAGACACTCAAAAAGAAGAGTGAAAAGTGGGGCAGAAGCTATAGAAACTACGGTGCCAGTCGCAACACCAGCCATTCTCATCGAAGTATAAAAAGCCATTGGATAGATCATCAATGCAAGCGCGCCAATCACTACCTCTTTTCTATGTTGCTTTAGTAACGAAGCATCTTTTTTCAAGGCCGTATTTGCTAACAAGGCCTGTATCATGCCACCTACGCCCATAGAGAAAGCACCAATAGCCAATGGGCTCACCTCCGGAACTAACGTAGCCGCTGCACCTGTTGTCCCCCAGAGGATTGAAGCCAGTAATATAAAAATAGACCCATGCTGATGAGGAGCTAACTGAAAGCGTGTTGTAATCATTTCTTAATCCGAACATCCATTTGATGCTGAAAGGATAAGCGATGAATAAAGGCCGTACTTTGCTGAAAAGACGAAATTGTATTTTAAAAAGACGTTTTTAATTGCGTGTGAACTGGCGTGGGGGTAGGCCGAAATGAAGAGAGAAGCGTCGGCTAAAAGCAGAAAGATCGTTGTAGCCGACTCTTTCAGCGACAATTTGAACGGGTAAATCAGTATGGGTAAGAAGCGCTTTGGCTTTTTCCATTCTATGGTGAGTAACGTATTGTTGGACGCTCATACCGAGGTTGTTTTTGAATAGTACCTTAAATTGAGTCGGGCTCAGACAAGCCACTTTCGATAACTCGGCAATTGAAAGAGGGTTCGCTAAATTGTCAAAAATCTCACTCTGTGCAGCGCGGATGCGAGGATCAATTTTTGAAGTTATCGGTTGCTGCGTCAATAGCATAGTAAAGACATCGAGAATCGAAGACTCTATCGCTTTATCCACTTGGTGTTGTAACTGTTTTTCTACAAAGTAGATAAAGCTCAGTAGTGGCGTTGTGGTAGAAAACACGTGCACATCACTATCGAGAAGATGGTCTGGAAGTGCTGGCATGTCAGCAACAATAAATCGAGCGGCTTCATCGGCTTGAAAACCATGGGTAGTACCTGCAGGAATCACAACACACTCACCCACAGTCACTTTTCCAGAGAAATTATCCATCTGAATATTGATGTTGCCTTGAACTGGAAGCACAAGCTGGTGGTAATCATCATGCGAATGACTGTTGAGCTTCTTTGTGTAGGCTCGGATACTGAGAGTTGGCAGCATTGCGATGTCCATCCATGTGACAACAGGTTAAATGAGTTGGTTGTCTTTAGTTGATATAAAGAGCTTTCAATCTTGGTTATACGATATTAGAGCCTTCTATTGCAAACCACTTAAAGCTTCCCCTAGAGGTTTGAAGTAGGCTTGTAATGCATTGTGAATCTTCAGGCGATGTTCTAAATCAGGGTAGACTTTGATGTGTTCGGGTTTGGTTGTCCCAGATACTAAGTAGCTATTTTCAATTCCAGAGCACGACTCGACAACTGACTCAAATGCTCTCGCCATCATTTCCGTTGGTAGAGAGAAATAATGACTTCCCATCGCTTTGTCTGCTAAAACACTTCGTGACACATAGTCGTGTCGATCTTGCTGATCGTCAGTGAGCAGCGCCGCATCAAATATCTTCAGTAACCTGTCATTCAACGGATGCGGAAAGTGCTCAGCGTTTTTTAACCAACAGTCACTGGCGAAGATTGTTCGTCTTTGTGGCCCAGATCTGTCTCCAATATCAAACGCTTTCTCTGCAATGTAATGATCAAAGGCATGCCAAAACTCGTGGGCTAAAGCGCCAGCACCGGCATTTTTCGCGAGCGCGAGTTCTCTCTGATTCGGTGCGTAATGGGCCTGAACGCCTTTTTGTCCACCGCTGCCGAAAGCGAGATTTAAACTGCCTCGCAACCCAATGGCTTTTGGGGGGAGCGCCAATAAATAAGCAAGGTCTGCAAATGAATCAAAGATCAGATTAGCGGCCAAGTCTTTCTCTTCTTGGTTCACCCACTTACCAACACGAATACTGCCAATGCCAAAGGTATCTCGTATATCGATAAACGACGCTTGTTCCCCATGACGATAGTCTGGGCCTTTACGAGTTTTGTATTTAAAGCTAGTTAAACGCAAGATTCACCTTGTGCGATGGGGAGTTATTGGGGCTAATATTTAAAGCGCGTATTGTACATCAATTCATGTTGATGTGGTCGCGTATAAATCTCGCTGAAAAACTGATGGTCACAACTTTATTTCGACTCTTGGAGTTTGGAAAAGAGTACGAAGTTGGACTCATTCCTAGCAAGCTTTTGGGCAGAAACACGTAAGCGTATGAGCTTCAAAGTACCCAATTTGGATTAGAAAAAGCATCTTGAAACTCTAAACGCTTGTTATGCTTTTCTTTGATACCGAGTAGGAACCTAATTAAATCATCTTCTGCAGTTTCTAGTTCTTTTATGCCTTCAGTTATTAAGCATGCCTCATCATCAAGCCATATTATGAAATTAGTAAAATCAACTGACAGATTTGATGAATGATAATGTATTGCTACAAGCTTATTGGTCACTTCAAAGAAATCGAGTAGACCTAATTCGTATCGTTTCAATAGTTTGATTGCAACTAACTCAAATGCTTCATTCTCCAAATTGGCATGCAGACTACCTAATATTTTAAGTTGCTTTTCTTTGCAGGTTGTTAAACAAAGATCAAATAGAATTTCTTCAGGCTCATCGCTCGAAATGATCTGCTCATCAGCCCAATCTACTATTTGCTTAGCGTTAGTTATTGAACACAAGAGTTCGAACTCAATTACTTTAAAGACTAACTGGCTTGACATTGGAATTCCTCAAGAAATATGACACCGCGTTAAGCGTTGTGAATTCGTCTTGAACGCTTTGTCAGCATTTGGTATCGAGCAACATCGAACCCCAACATTTCTTGTCTGTCTACAAACTCGAACCCGCTACGTTCATAAAACGCTCTTAATCTCCCTCTGCCACCATGACAGTCGCAACGAACCCAAATACATCTACGTTCTTCAGCCAATAAACGGATTGCGGTCAATGCTTGCGAGCCAAAGCCTTTAGAGTTGAATGCATTGCCAATTGCAAACTTATGGAAAAACAGGGTTCCCTTTGTATCCGTGTCTGTCCAAAAATCATCGAAATCAAAACTAATAAATACACACCCGATAGTATGCTGATCAGATTTCAATAGGTATAAGTTTTCGATAGCATAGTTGTTTTTCAATGCCTTCACCGACACTTGTTGGTGAGTCCACAAGGGTAGCCCTCTCTCATTACAACGCTCTACCGTTTGAGCTAAGAAATTGGATGCAATATTCCAATGCTCATCTGTAGATGCTTTGACTAACTCCATTACTCCTCCTGAGATTGCTACGCCTATTGAGTGCCTAGTTGAACGTTGGTTTGAAGTTCTCCGCCAAGTATGGAGGAAACCAACGACCTTCTGGATTTTGTGGCAACTGATTTATTTTTTGAAGATTTTGTACATGATGTTCCAAACAATTAGCCAACCCTTTTATTGCTGACTGTTCACAGCCTTTCATTCTGCATGGTTCATTCTTTGGTTCGAAGTTACTCTGTGACAAAATATCCTGTAAAGATGCCACGTAAACTAATAGCTCATCAGGTTGTACGTAGGGTTCTTGTCGCCAATCTGCATTTTTTATTTCAGGTACTCGAAAAAGATACGGGTCGTTACCCCAATTCCAAGCTCGGCTACTTTGCCAATATTGACCACAACTTTTGCAACTCATTAGAACGTGCTCACCATCTTCTGATTTGGTGAGAAGGTTTAGAACTTTCTTAAGCTTCTTAGATTCCTTGATACGCTTTGAGATAACCTTACGGAGCATTTCTAAATCTTCAAAGTCGGCACATTTACACTTTTCCAATGTGGTCTCCATTTTTACGTTTAACGCCTTGTTATGTGTTGGGTAGCTGTACAGAGAATCTACTTTCATTTTCTACTAATTCTAACGTCATTCTCTTCTCATGAACCACGCTAAGAAAAACATCCCCAACCCTTTGCAAAGTACGTAGTGAGATGGACAACATGACAATTCCTAATGTGCTACTTGCATTCGGATACTCTTTCTCTACATCTTGAAATTGACTATCCAATGCTTCTTCCTGATGCATACCATTACTAATAACAAGCATGCTCGTTTGTCTGCCTATCCGACTTTTAACAAATTTACCATAAACCACTAAAAATTATAGAAAATATATTTAGATGTGCATGCTATCTTCACATACAAACGCTCCGCCTATAGTCGAACACGCTCGCTGACCTTGTTTTGAGCACATACAAAAAAGCAGAGCCGATAATGGGCTCTGCTTGTTTTCTATGGGTTGTAAGTTAGTTACTGTGCGTTCTGAGCATTAAGCTGCGCTGCTTGAGCTTTCTTCTTTCTAATGCGGGCAAATAGGCCACCAAGAATTACGATGCCGCAAAGCGCGTAAGTCACCATGAATGACGTGTCACCTGCGACCAAGCCTAGGTCAGAGAAGGTGATGTAAGCGCCAAGTACCATGTATAGAATCACTGCAGAGGCTTCAAAGCGGAACTCCCAAGGTTTAATGTCCATCGCTTCGTTGACTGGAAGCACGTAGTCTGTATCACGTGGACGAACTTTACCGATAGCAAACATAATGCCGCAACATAGCACGAACAATACTGCTAGCTGGTGGAAGAAGTGCAGTTCAGCCAATGGCTTAAGTGGACCTAAGTAATCGTGCATCGAGGCTGGAGTAAACTGTACGATACCGTAAGCCGCAACAAATACTGCCAATGAAACTTTCGCCGCCATCGCTGGAACACGCTTAGTGATGTAACCCATAAACACGATAGTGAAGATTGGTACACTGAATAGGCCTGCCAAGCGTTGTAGTAAGTCGAATAGGCCATTCGGTGCGAACATGATGAACGGGGCAATACCCACCGATAGGATTGCAATGAACAGACCGAATGAACGACCTTTGTTGACTAACTGTTCATCGGAGAGCTTGTTTTCTTTATCAAAGATTGGTTTGTAGACATTAAGTGTAAATAGTGTCGTTGACGAGTTTAATACGCCGTTGAAGGTCGATAGGATTGCGCCGAACATTGCCGCTAGGAAGAAGCCTACAAGGGGTTTAGGCAGCACTTCGTTAACTAAACGCGTGTACATGGTATCCGCTTCGTAGCTTTGACCTGTCGCGTCTACTGTACCAAACATATGGTAAGCAATGATGCCAGGGATGATTAGGAACAGAGGTGTCACAACTTTGATTGCACCGGCAAGGATTACACCTTTCTGACCTTCTTTTAGGTTCTTAGCACCCAATGCACGTTGGATGATCGCTTGGTCAGTACCCCAGTAGTAAA
This sequence comes from Vibrio sp. R11-SG3-ISO9, assembly GCF_059834255.1. NCBI lineage: Bacteria > Pseudomonadati > Pseudomonadota > Gammaproteobacteria > Vibrionales > Vibrionaceae > Vibrio > Vibrio sp. R11-SG3-ISO9. Next base: position 16,861 of record NZ_JCBDGU010000016.1, on the reverse strand, counting down.
GGTTAACTAACAATAAACCAGTGAACATGGTCGAGAACGGTACGTTAGGGTCGTCTTCGGCACCAACGGCTTGCAGCTTGTCTGTTGCGTTGGTTGTAATAACGTCCATACCTTCCATGAAACTGCCGTCACCTAGCACGATCAAACCGAAAATTGGGATCATCAAACCGCCGACAATCAAACCTACACCGTTTAACGTATCTGCAATTACCACCGCTTTTAGACCACCATAGATAGCGTAGAAAAGACCTAGGAAACCGATGATTGATGCGATAAGTAGGATCGCTTGGAAACGACTAATTCCGAGCATGCTTTCGATGTCGAAAATACCACCGATAACCATTGCACCTGCGTATAGTGTGTTTGGTAGAAGGTTGATGATATAGCTCAATAGGAACAATACGGTTACGAACTGCTTTACCGACAGGTCATAGCGAGACTCTAAGAAATCAGGAATCGTTGTGATGCCTTGTTTGAGGTAACGAGGTACCAAAAAGAGTGCGATAATGATCAGTGTGATACCTGAAGCTACTTCATACCCCATTACAGACATATTGCCTTTAAAGGATAGGGCACTCATCCCAACAAAACTGGTCGCGGAAAGGTTAGTTAGAATGAGTGAGCTTGCGATAAGGCCACCGGTTAGGCTTCGACCACCGAGGAAGAAACCATCTCTGGAGTCATTTTTCTGATTCTTAACGCGTGACCAGGTGTAAAACACCACCAAGCCCGTGAAGAAAAAGAATGACAGTAGGATTGTCATTGGCATAGCTTTGTCCTTAAATTATTGGAATTTTGAATGTAGTTATCCTGTCAGGCAGAGGCGTCGTGATGATTTTCACAACCGCCTTTGCCCGATGTTTTCTTATGACTGACGACGAATTAGATTTTTTGTAGGTGTACTATCAGTGCTGATTCGGGGTCGAGAATTGGCAACGTCACGCCGATCTCTTTCAGGTTGTCGCCACTGAGTGTGAGCGTTTTATCAAGCCATTTAGGACGTTGCTTCATGAGTTGGAAACTGGTTTGAGGCATCTCGACTAACTTCACTTGATACTTGGCATTGATATCTGCGCAGCTGATTCTTAGTGGTGATGGCAGTGCATGATCTGGCATTGCTAATTGACACACAGTGATCAACATTTCATCGTCACTCTCGACGCCGTAAATGTTTTGGTTTTTGTCTGCCGCGTCGATACGGAAACTGCGGCCGCCATGAAGAAGGTGACGATATTCTTTATGAAGCGCGATATAGCGAGAAAATGCCTCTTTCTCTTCTTTTGATTCTTTCACCGGATCAAGCTCTACACCCATGTGACCACCCAATGCGGTAACACCACGCATGTTTATGCCATGACGACGATTTGTTGAGTGACACTCTGCAGGGCCGATGTGCGCGCCCATCACTTCAGGTGGGAAGAAGTAGCTCATGCCTTTTTGAATGGCTTGACGCTCTAACGCATCATTACAATCTGATGCCCAGAAACGTTGGGTGCGTTTAAGAATTTCAAAGTCGATACGGCCACCGCCTGAAGAGCACGATTCAATTTCCACTTCTGGGTGTGCTCTGTTTAGCTCATCGACAAGATGATATAGCGCTTGCGTTTGACCATGTACAGCTGGGCGACCCTGATGGCCAGGCTGAACCAGCTCACGGTTCATATCCCACTTCAAGTAAGTAATGTTGTAGCGTGTGAGTAGGTCATTTAGGCGCTCAAACAGATAGTTGAAGCAATCTTCATTCTGTAGGTCGAGTACATATTGCCAGCGACCAGAAGGCTGGTGGTAACCTTGTAGTCCCAGAACCCAATTAGGGTGGTTGCGATACAGGTTGGAATTTTGGCTTACCATCTCAGGTTCTACCCAAAGACCAAACTCCATACCTTGTTGGTTCACATGATTGATCACCGGTTCTAAACCATTAGGGTATTTCTTTTCATCTAAATACCAATCACCTAAAGCTGCTCGTTCACCGTCACGACCAATGAACCAGCCATCATCAATGATGAAGCGTTCTACACCCATTTCGGCCGCTTCTGTTGCCATTTGCATGATGTATTCAGGCTTGTGGTCGAAGTAAATGCCTTCCCATGTGTTTAGGTGTACAGGGCGAGGCTTGTTTACAGGGAACTTAACAATGTTATCGCGAACAAATTGTTGGAAGCGTTGAGAAATACCGTTCAAGCCAGTGTTGCTGTAACACCCATACAGCCATGGCGTTTGGTATTCACCTTGAGCTTCAAGGATCGATTCACCAGCCAGTAAAAGCTCACCAGCTTGAACAAAACGGCGACCGTCACTGCGTACATCGGCACGCATTTGGTGGTTACCACTCCAACCAAGGTGGAAACCCCATACTTGACCGAGCTGTTCACTGAACCCATTCGTGCCCACGAACAGGCCTGGGAAGTTTTCATGGGAAGTACGCCCGCGACGGTTTTCCTGCATGAAGCCGCCATGCTCAAAGCGTTGTCGCTGTGTTTGGAACTCGTGACACCAACGGCCGTGAAAAGTCATTAACTCGTTGGCGTGGTTTGGCAAAGGCAAAGTAGAAGAGAGTTTGCCAAGATAATATTTACTGTCGCCGAGGTTTTTAACACGAATTCGTTTCTGAACAACATCAGTATCGAAGTTCAATTTAAGCTCAACAGTCAGTTCAAGATTCGCAACATCATCAACCATACCAAATGTCACTTGGTTTGCTTCAACTTGAGTCGATGCCAGTTTGAATACAGGTGCCCAATCGTAGCCGTCGCGATGGCCTTCAATGCCCGGCGCGTTAAAGTGACCGCTACCCAGTTCAGGACACAGAGACAAAGGAACATCGACATCTAAACGAGCTTGGGAGATCGGGCGCTCTGTTGAAAGCAATAGGTCTTCGTCTATCTGCGCAATTTTGGCGCCCCAATGAAGGATCTCTGGCACTCGGTCAGTTTTGATAATCAAGCTGTGATTTTTGCTTTGTAAATGGACAAACTCACTCATTATTTGCTCGCTCTGCTATTTGTTTGCGTGAACATGTTTTCTGAATTATATATTGCGCCTATCTATGGCTTTTAGAACTTAAATGCCGCTTAAGTGTGATCTAAAGCGGCCTTGAAATTGCCTAAATTAGGTCTAGATCGACTGTTTTCGGGAACAAAAATTAATGTTTTCGCAAACATTTTGAGAGGCGTGCGACGTTATTGTTGAACGCCATCTGTTAGAGTTGGACTAAGACAGCAAAGAGCATTAGAAAAGACGATGAATGTAACTTTTAAAGATGTAGCAAAACTGGCAGGTGTATCGACCCAAACTGTATCTCGAGTGACGAATGGGTCAGACAGCGTTGCTGAATCTACTCGTATTAAAGTGAATAAGGCGATCAAGCAGCTAGGTTATGTACCCAATAAGGGAGCGCAGATGTTGAGTCGAGCGAAATCGACCAATATTGGCCTAGTGACATTAGATATGGCTTTGCATGGCGCCGCACTTATCGCCAATGGTGTAAGAAGAAAAGCGCACGAATTGAATTTTGGTACTGCTTTTTCCGTTGTTTCCGAACCTAGCTTATCCAGTATTCAAGGTGCGATGAGAGAGCTTATTGCTCAGCAGGTTGACTGCATTATTCTCAACGTACCGCTTAGCAAAGACGATGCTATGGTATTGGCAGAGCAGTTTCCAAGCTTACATCTGATTTTTATCGACGTGCCTGATGGTACTCCAGTGCATTTTGTTCATGGTGAGCATGCTATTGGGGCTTCTGAAGTGGTCAAGCATCTGGTAGAGACAGGACGAAGTCAGTTCTTATTGGTTGCGGGCCCAGAGGCGTCAACAGCGGCCAATATTCGTCTGCAATCGTGGCTAGCGGAAATCGATGCATCAGAAACGAAAGCCATCGATTGCTACCGAGGAGATTGGCAAGCACAAAGTGGTTACCTTGCAATCAGTGAAGCGATTGGTAAACAGCTGAGTTTTGATGCCGTGGTTGTCGCGAGTGATCAAATGGCGCTTGGCGTGTTGCGTGCTTTGGATGAGTTTAACATCAAGGTACCCGATCAGGTCGCGGTTGTTGGGTTTGATGGCATCACCGATAGTGCGTATTTCAATCCACCTCTAACGACAGTCAAGCAAGACTTCACAGCCATTGGCGAACAGTGTGTCATCCAAGCGGTTGATTTGAAGGACCATCCGACAAACACGCCAACTCAATTCAAGCAAACTCGCATACCCGTGGAATTAATCGTCCGCAAAAGTAGTCAACCTAAAACAAAGCAAACCTATGATAAGAAGGGTATCCAAGAGCTATTGAAGCAGATTGAGCTGCGCTTGCCTGAGTAACTTAAGTACAATTTGCATTTAGATGCCGGCAGTGCCTAGTATTTGCGAGTGGAAGACATAGACACTGCCGTTGAACAAGCGTTTTAAAAAATGGCTTGCTTCCTGTCTTTTAGATAGAAGGCGACGCTAATGGCGATGAATAGGAAGGTAAAGTAGTAGAAAAACGATGAGAGCGACGCGATGAAGTCTATGTGCTGCTCTATCTCTTCGTTAGTGTAGTTCTTAGACAGGAGCTTGTAATAGTAGGCGTAGAGAACACCAATTAAACCGTAACCCACGTTAAACATTAGCCCTTTGAAACTAAGAACGGTCGCTCGGTTATGAGATTCGGTCTGTTTGTTAAGATGGTAACTGATGAATATGTTCATCGTCATGATAATGAAGATCAGCACCAACGCTGGAATCACACCATAGATAGACCAACCTAAGCTGATCCAATAGTAAGTCGCCATACTGGCTACACCCATGATCAAAATGAACGCCTTAGGTGCCATGCTTTCGGCTAATCGTCGACTTTGACCCGCCATGATGATTTTAAGCAGACTCACGCCAGCACCAATTAAACCAAAATAGATAATAGGGATATCAATGGCCGTGTAATATTGGCTGTTCATGGTCAAGAACATGCGAGATGTATGTTCGAATAAGCTGTAGTAGAGCATGATAAATAGCACGTATGGGGTCGATAATACCCATTTACCTGTATTCAATGTAAGCTTCATGCTTTCGATTGTGCTGGTTAGCTTGTTGCTACCTTGTGGCACAGATTTTTTCTCTTCTTCCATGCTGAATGCTGCATAGATTGCGATCAGGGCGACGATGAGCGTAGCGTAAACAGGAATACGCATAATATCTTGGGTGTTCTGGGGAGCGTCGAACCCAAGAACCTGATAAACACTAGTCATAAAGTTAACGTCGTACATTGCCGCGCCAACTAGGGTGACAAAAATGCCGACCGTTGAAGCGATTCTTAGTTGGATTTGCAGCACTCTAGGCCACAAGTCTTCATGACCTTGCTCCTTTAAGGTGTCATAAGCCAAGGCTTCATCGGCGCCACTCGCAAGTGCCATCGCGAGCCCACTCAATACCCGGTTTATTAAAAACACAACAAACACGAGACTTGGATTTCCCGTCGGCACGAAGGCGATCATGGCGATCTCGATAAACATGACGAGCGATGACAGCACCACCAGCTTTTTACGCCCAAGCGTATCTGCAAATGCACCCGATGGGACTTCGGCAAGCACAATGGTCGCCGCCCACACCACGTTAAGCATGGCGAATTGAGACAGAGTTAGGCCGTAATCTAAGTAGAGTAGTGTAAATACGGGATAGTAAAAGCGAGCGAAGTAACTACTTCTAAACATGAGGAAGTAGCGGACATTGCGAACTTGAAGGATCTCTTTTAGCGTCATGGAGTAGGTTACGCCTTCGTTATTATGTGATTTGATTAATACCTTTCTTAGTGTGATAGCAAAGGATTGATAAGTCGATAAAAATCCAAAATATCTCATCTTCAAACGGAAAGTTCACTTAATGTCATCAAGTGGCCATTTCCTCTCACACTTATTAAATATGATGTACTTACCTTCTTAAACAAGCGTTGGGTTAGATAACAGGAGTAACACACAAAGTGATACCCGCTCTTGCTGTCGTGTTATGCACATATTTAAAAGCGTGACTTTCTAAACTGACCGATAGATAACGAGATAAAAAGAGAGAGTTAAATGAATAGGAAATTGTCGACTTTAAACTTGGCGATTGTAGCTGCTTTGGCCGCATCATCTAGCTTTGCGGCTAATTTCGAAAGCCCTGATTCAGTAGAAAACACCATTGCTCAACAAAAATCCGAGCAGCTCGACTGGCGCGAATCTTTGGCAGCAGATGGTTTTACGTTTGGTGCGGACTATTTTTCTTTAAGGGTTCAGTCTTCGGATGGAACCACAGGTGACTCGGTGAGTGCAGCCTCGGGTGTCGCACGTGTCTATGGTTCTTGGCATCTTACTGGTGATGACTCAAATAGTAGTGGTAGCTTAGTATGGAAGGTGGAACATCGTTATGCTTATACCGACACCTCTCCTAAGGAGTTTGCTTGGCTAGGTCAAGATCAAATTGGATACGCAGGTATGATCGCACCCGCTTTCAGTGATCAAGGCTTTCGTGTCACGGACTTAAACTGGAAACAGAAAATCAACGATGGTAAAGGCACCATTATTGTCGGCTGGCAAGACGTGACCAACTATGTTGATGTTTACGCATTAGCAAGCCCTTGGTCTGGTTTTACCAATCTCGCGTTCTCGACGGGGTCGGGTGCAATGGGACTACCAGATGATGGTATTTTGGCTCTGTCTGCTGGGCACATGATAGGGGATAATTTCTATGTTGTTGGTGGTATTGCTGATGCGAAAGGTAAGTCTGACGATATCTTTGAAGGCTTCGACACTCTGTTTAACGACACCACCTTATTCACAACATTAGAGTTGGGTTGGACAGCATCCCAAGAGCAGATTTATACCGATAATTTTCATGTAACCCTTTGGCACATGGATTCAGGCTCAAGACACAGCTTGTCTTCGACGGTGTTGTCTGATGGCACTGTCGTTGGAGGTGAATCGGGGCAAGGTATCAACTTCTCTTGGAGTCAGTTCGTTACACCACAAATTATGCCGTTCGTGCGAGGTGGCTTGTCTGAAGGGGATGTCGCTTTATACGACAAATCACTTTCAGTCGGTTTAGGCTATTTTGGTTTGGGTCAGCCAAAGAACAACTTAGGTTTTGCGGTGAACTGGTCTGAAACAAACAGCGACACGTTACAGACTTTCTTGAATGCTGGCGAAGACCAAGTAGCGGCAGAACTTTACTACAACATGCAGTTTGGCGATCACCTACAGATTACGCCAGATATTCAATACATAAAGGATCCCGCCTTCTCTAACGAGAGCAGTGCATGGGTATTTGGCATTCGAGCGCGAGTGTTTATCTAAGCAAACAATGTGTGACCGAGTGTTGCCTGTTAAGTGGGTACTCATGCATCTGCTCACTTACAGACATCGTGCAATTACATTTACAGGCGCAGACGTGTTCTGCGCAACATGTAGTTTTTGAATGGAAGGGGCAGATGCTAGTTTATGGCGGTGAATTTTGGCGACTTCAGTCCTTTATTAGCTGAACATGAGTCAGCCCTGGTGGAAACGCGTCTGCACTGCCTTTTATCCAGTTGATGATGTTGTCGATGCCTGCCAATGATCAAACGGCTTATGGGGCGACTAAGGCACTCAACGCTCACGGCTACAAAGTGCCAGAAGATGTGTCAGTATTAGGCTTTGATGACTTGCCAACGTCGAAATATTTCACGCCAGCATTAACGACCTTGAGACAGCCGATTGAAGAGATTGGAGAGATGTGTGCTCAGTCTATTTTGAATTTACTTTCAGGTGAAAGACATGAAGCGCGACTACCACCGATTGATTTGCTTTTTAGAGAATCGACTAAGTCTTTGTATCGTTAATTTAAAGACAAGCCTCAAGGCCTGCGCCCGTTATGATTCGTATTAATGTCAATGCGAACCATGGTGTAGGAGTGTCGCTGAGTAAAACTATTGTTCTTGCTGCTGATATTTATGCCTTCACATCGCTCAATATGGGGCTGGTAAGCTAAAACACTTCTGCCCCAAAACGTTTTAGAAAGCACCTTTCAACCGTTACAAAAAGTGCATTCCATATTGTTGATGCACCTATCCAGTAATCTTACCGTTCAAACTTTGTAAAAGAACATTCTCTAAAACATCTACCGTTGGAACTAATCCATTGGGCAGTGCTCTTGCTGTAATTGAATAGCCTTCTACAAACGGGATCAAGACGGATAGAGCTTGTTTCAAGCAATCATCGTTTAATGCGATTGGACGTAGATTTTCCGCCATCACATCTAGCATCGAGCGGTAGTAATCGAGAATATGATTTTCAATCGCTTCATTTCGAGTGGAAATAGCCCAGTATTCTCTAAACACACGGCACATATCTGACACTTCATATACATGGGAGAGAAGCATTGATAGCAATGGTTTTAACTCTTCTTCACGCTCGACTGCCGAGAATTCTTTAAGCTCATCTAAACATTGCTGGATATAGCGATCTACCATTGCCATTAAAAGCACATCTTTATTTTTGAAGTAGTACTGTACATTACTCAGTGACATATCGGCATTGTTCGCCACCTTTCTCATTGTGACGCCAAAGTCGCCTTCTACTCGAAGGATTTCAAGGGCGACATCTAAAATCTTGTCTGTTTTTTCGGATCTTTTTGCCATTTCTTTGCCTAAGCGTGTTGGTAGTGACTACGTTTTTTCAATCTAATTTAATTTTGCATTGACATTTTAGGTCTCATGACCTAAATTTGCAATCACTAGGTCGAGTGACCTAAATTAATAGGAGAAAAAACATGGCACAAGTACTTCGCACCCCAGACTCTCAGTTTGAAAATCTAAAGGACTATCCATTCACACCTAACTATGTTGAAGGTTTAAAGGGATATGAAAACATTCGAGGTCACTATTTGGATGAAGGCAATGCCGGATCTGATGAAGTATTTCTGTTGCTACACGGCGAGCCAACTTGGAGCTACTTGTACCGTAAAATGATCCCAGTCTTTGCCGATACTGGTGCTCGTGTTATTGCACCTGATCTCATTGGCTTTGGTAAGTCAGACAAGCCTGTGTCAGAAGATACGCATACTTTTGAGTTTCATCGCAACTACCTATTAGCGCTGATTGAACACCTTGATCTCCATAACATCACTCTGGTTGTTCAAGACTGGGGTGGTCTGCTTGGTTTAACGCTTCCTCAAGCAATGAAAGAACGATTTAAGCGCTTGATTATCATGAATACTGCACTGCTGATGGGACCAACTGAGCAAGAAGCCTTCTCTGAGTGGAAGAAAGATATTCTAGAACCAGATGAATTGGCTCTTGATGGTTTCATGAAAAAATATGCACCGACGCTTGATGAGCAAGAAGCGCAAGCTTATGCAGCCCCTTTCGTGGATAGCACTTATCAAGCTGCTGTTCGCAAAATGCCGAAAATGGTCTCAAACCCAGACGAAACCACAATTGAAACCTCAACCGCTGCAATGGGCTTTTGGGGAGAATGGGATGGTGAAACCTTTATGGCTGTTGGTATGAAAGACAAAATGCTAGGTCCAGCAATCATGGGTTGGATGCAAACGGTAATCAAAGGCTGCCCAGCACCAATGGAAGTACCAGAAGCGGGTCACTTTGTTCAAGAGTTTGGTAGAGAAGTGGCACAAGCGGCACTGAAACATTTCGAACTCTAATTCACACCATCAACAAATACATGAGATGCCTGCGAATGTGGGCATCAAATAGGAAATGAAACAAGGTATTTATAAAGAATGAAAGTAATGGTTTTAGGTGCAGGCTTAATGGGCTCTGCATTAATCAAGTCACTGCTTGCTAATAAGCACGATGTTACCGTTTGGAACCGTACTAAAGAGAAAGCGCTACCACTTACTGAGTTTGGCGCAAAAGTAGTGGATAGTGTTGAGCAAGCTCTCAGTGATGTAGACATCATTATTAGCAACCTCCGCGATAACAAAACAACCCAAGCAGTGCTCAATATAAGCAAAACGGCAGAACTTCTTAAAGGAAAGACGATTGTTGAGCTTGCATCCGGAGCACCCAAAGAAGCAAGGGAAGCAAAGCAATGGGGGGAGGAATTAGGCGCAACTTACTTAGATGGTGCGATCCTAGCAACGCCAGATTTAATTGGCACACAAGAAGCGGCAATCGTCATCTCGGGTGATCCTGAACTATTTGAGCAAGTACAGCCTACTTTAGCTGCACTTGGCTCTGCCATTCATGTTGGCAGTGAGATTGGCAGTGCAAATGCGATTGATGTGTCGTCTCTGAGTATGATGTGGGGAGCCTTGTTTGGCGCAGCCCATGCCGTTGCTGTCTGTGAAGCTGAGGGTGTAGACCTGAATGTCTTGGGTGAATTTTGGAAAAGCTCGGGCCCTGTAGTGCAGTTTATGGTTGATGATTTTATTGCACGTAATGCGACTGGAAGAATTGAGGGTGACCAAGAGAGCCTTGCGACCGTCGCAACCCACTATGGCGCAATGCATCACCTAGAATCGGTTATGCAGGATAAAGGCTTGGATGACTCGGTCTTGAATGGCTACAAGTCCATTTTTGCCAAAGCGGATGCTGTTGGTAAATTAACGTCAGATTTTGCCATCATGTCTCAGTTTATGAAAAAGTAATTTGGCTACTTACTGACGACTCAACTGTTTATAGAACGTTCTCGATAGTTACCGGTTACGCTTGCCGGTGGCTTTTTACTTCTGTTCGCATGCTCATAAAGTGCAAGCGCCACAATGCTCTTAGCGAGAAAGTAAGATTCAATCAAATAGAGAAAGCTGGCTAGACTGTTGTGAGTGTGTATTTTTATTTGGCATAAGATTTTCGGGGATTGATTTGTATTCCACACCATTAATCAGATTTCCACTTTGCCTATTACCTTTTCGGATGCCTTCTCCATCAAAAGTTCCCCAAGATTTCCAGTAAAAATGCACCTGTTGTTTATCGCATTGCTCTTTTAATGATAACACCCAGTTAAGCTCTGCTCTTCTAGCCTTCATTGCACTCTCACCTCCACCTACAACAAAGCGAACTCCTTCTAGGTCAATATTGCCAAGCTCTTCAAGTAGAGGTTCGCAGCATAAGTGCTTGTTGGCGGCTTTGATTGCTTGGAGATCACGAATTCTTGGTAAGCCATGCTTTTTGTTTTCCACTGTTACGCCGAGCCATAAGTTGTCAGGGACAGCGCGCGTCTCAAAAAACACTCTCATGCGTTTACTTCGTTTGGTCAACATATAAAAGTTATGCCAGTGTGCTTGCTTCACGACCTCTAAAATTTCCTCCAAAACCTCATCACTCGCGTGCTCATGAAAGCTATCACTCATATTGTTGATAAAGTAGAGCGTGGGCTTTTTACGGCTTAACGGTGGGGCTTGAGCGATGCGATCATCATGGATTGTAAACTTAAAACCGTTCTCATAGCCTTTCGTTCCCCAGTGCTGAAGCTTCATAGCCAATGGCTCTGCGTAACAGTTATCACAGGCTGGCGATATCTTCCGACACCCCGTGAAAGGGTTCCAAGGTGTGACTTTGATTTCTGACATTACGGTACTCTTACTTACTAATTGGTAAGCATGGTAATGGCCTTTTGTATCACTTTCAATCTCAAGATAAAGGTAAATAAATGGGAGGATCAAAAATAGCCCTTGACCACTTACCTACTGGTAAGTAATATTCTGTTCAAACCCAATTTAGCGATGAATCATGTCGAATACTAAACAGAAAATTGTTGATATTGCCTCTGAGCTTTTACAGAAGCGCGTTTTTAGTGCGTTTAGCTATCAAGACATTTCCTCAGAACTTGGTATGTCAAAAGCGGCTATTCACAACCATTACCGCACTAAAGAACTGCTGGGTAATGCGGTTTTGGATGATTATCTCGATAAAACGTTGGCGGTTCACGCCATGGTTGAAAGCACAAAACGCCCAGCTTGGGAGCAGCTTGAGCACTACATTCGCCTTATTCGTGAAGTCACTCTAGAGGAAGGTAAAGGCTGCTTGGCTGTGACGTTACAGGTTGAGCACAATGTGATTCCTGAAAGTATGCAAAAGCAGATTAAAGAAGTATTTGCGCAAGATGTCGCCTTTCTGACCAATGTATTAGCAAAGGGGTTAGAAGAAGGTTCAATGACTTTTAGAGGTGAATCGAAAGCTCAAGCTTTGGTTATTGTCAACTTGCTACAAATCGCGACGATGAGCGCGCGAATGAATGGTGAAGCTGCGTTTGATGCGTTAATGGAGCAAATCAAACTCAATTTGATCAAACAATAAACCAGTACTAATTTTAAACCTACTTGATGTGGGTTTTATTTTAAATTTTCTACTTACTTACTAGTAAGTAATTAAAGCAAAGAGAAATACATATGAACAGCATTGAAACTTTAATGGAACTGGAAAGAGAGTCTTATTACAAAGCAATGTCTAAAGACTTTGTTTGGCTAAGAGAGCTACATGCAAAAAATGCGTTGATGTTTAACCCCGGCAGTGCAGCAGAGAGGGCAGATGACATTTTTGCCAAACGAATAGCTGAAACGGGTGGTAAACCACAGGCCCCAAGCGATGCGTTCCCACGCTTTTTCTGGGAACCAACCGAGGCATTCGTGAGTGCTTCAGATGATATGGGTTGGGTACATGGTGTCATCACCATCACTCATGAAAACGGCAATGTTGAATATGGAAAGTATGTCAGCGTCTGGGCAAAAGAAGACGGAAAATGGAAAGTTGTTGCTGAAATTAGAAACATGAACCAATAAGTCGCATTAACATTTAAAGTAAAGATAATCAGGAACATATAAATCATGAAAGCATTAAAAACACTATTCACATCAGTAGCTCTTGTATCTGCTTTTATTGCACCATCAGCATTAGCAAATGACATAGAAAAGCAATGGTTAGATGGAATGACAGACGAACACTGTGTGGTGACTGGTGTAGAGAAAATCCGAACCCCTCGCTACGAGGATACCGCGGAAACTCGTGAAATCATGGCGTTGGAGCGCAAACTGTGTCAACAGCTAATGGCAGGAGTATACGACGAGCTAGGAGAATCACTGCACGAGCACGGTATCATATTGCTAGAAGAAGGAGGGATTCTGCAAGGTCGTGATCAGCAAGTCGCGATGTTCAAACAATTTATTGGCGAAATGGGTGTTTATCTATCTTACGAGCCAGCGGAAGCACACGTTAGCAAAGACGGTACAATGGCGTGGGCTATCGGTCTTGTGAAATTTCAGATGCCGGGTCAAAAATTAGAAATCCAAAAGTACACTTCTATCTGGGAAAAAGAAGATGGTGAATGGTTAAACGTAGTCGAGATGCGTAATAAGAACTACTGATTTTAATTTTTAAATTGAAGCCAATAATAAGGCAAGGTATGCCATCTGTCTTGCCTCTTGATTTCTCTACCATTGGCTAGCTCAGAACTGCCCCATTTAGCGTTACAAATCCATTACGCAACCTGCGTAATGAACTTACTTTTGCCCCAAAGTTTGCTAGAGAGCTAAAAGTAACTGCTATGCATTTAGCAATTTTGTTCTATCTTCACTATCACTTGCTACCTATACTTTCACTATGGTTCCACTATGTAGATTGAGTCGGTCAGGATGCACGAAAAATTTAGCTATCAACAAAGTGCGCACACACTAGGGTTGTGTTCATTTTCAGCAAAGATGAAAGACTTTAGCTACGGTAAGCATGCGCATGAAGAATTCAGTATTGGTGTAACTTGCCGTGGACGACAGGATTTTTTTAGCAATGGCGCTTTTCATAAAAGTCAGGCAGGAAACGTGATCTTTTTTAGTCCAGAGCAGGTTCATGATGGGCATGCTGGAGATGGAAAAGATATGGAGTATGAAATGCTCTACATACCTGATTCGATAATGATGAGCCTGATGCGAAGCATAGGTAATGTATCTAAGGATCAGTCTCGGCTGAGAGAGGCATCCTTTTATGATGCGGTTTTGCAACGACAGGTCATGTCTTTTTCACGTTCTATGAACTCACAACAACCAATTTCTTCATTAGAGGAAGAACACCTCTTACTAGGCATTGCCCATTCGATAGTTCGTCTAGGCGGCGGTTCGTTTATTGAGAAAGTGGCTCATGGGCGAACAGAGACGCTCTTAGAGCGAGCAAAGGAGTTTATTCACTTCAACCTCAATCGAAAGATAGACATTGAAGAGATTTCAAGTGCCGCCAATATGTCTAAATATCATTTCATTCGACTGTTTAGCAAACAGTTTGGCATGACGCCACATCAGTATGTACTTAGCTATAAAATCAACCGTGTAAAACGCGAGTTAGAGCTAGGTGACAATGCTGCGAATCTTGCTTTTAAGTACGGTTTTTCCGACTTAAGCCATCTTAACCGTCACTTTAAGAACACGTTTGGCATCACGCCGATTCAATACCAAAAACAACTCTCGCTTTAGCTTCAACTAGAGCATCTACTAAAAGATAAAAACTATGCTGGACATAATTATTTATGCTCTAGGGGTTATGTATACCCCCGGGCCAGTCAATGCTATCTGTTTAAACAGTGGTATACAGAAACAAAGTTCAATATTTGGCTTTAGTCTCGGTGTCTCAATCGCCATGTTTGCATTATTCGGTACTGTTTCGCTGATTGGTGAGGCATTAATGAATGATGCTTTCTTACGGTGGACAGCAATACTGGGCGCTATCTACATTCTTTGGTTGGCATACAAAATATTCTTAAGCCAAGTAGGTAAAGTTGAATCAGAGCTAAGCCAAAGCATGAGTCTGCAAGACGGGTTGATGCTTCAGCTTCTCAATCCCAAAGGCATTACGGTTGCATTGCCTATTGCCACGGTTCAATTTCCATCAGCAGGTATTACAGGCGGATATATCTATGTATGGTGCGCTATTTTGGCACTACTTGCATTTGGTGCTCCTACTGCTTACTACATTGCTGGACGCCTAATTGGCAAAAAGATAAACGAAACTAACTATCTAGCTGTAATGAACAAACTAATGGCAGTGTTGTTGCTGTTTGTTGGTTTAAAGATGGGTGTACCACCTGTCATTGATTTAGTGTTCTGATGAATAAGAGGTTACATGCAATTTAATTCTAAGTTTGTCATTGTTGTGGCAGAGGATTTACCAATCTGGCAGAAATTGAATGTTGTTAGTTTTTTGTCTGGTGGTATCACTTCGACATCAGCGGTTGAGACTGGTGAACGATATGTAGATGGGAGTGACAACACCTACTTACCGCTTTGTATTCAGCCAACAATCGTACTAAAAGTGAAGAGAAATAAGTTGACTACTTTTATCCAACGCGCTAATCGCGCAAATATTGAAACCGCAATATTCATCGAAGACATGTTCGCGACAGGTCATGATGAAGCGAATCGAAGTACCGTTCGATACTATGATACGGAAAGCTTGCCTTTAGTCGGGATTGCTATGTGTGCGGAGAAAAAAATAGTGGATAAAGTTGTCAAAGGTGCGAAGCTTCACGACTAGGGTTTAAGTAAGCTATGCCTTTAACAATTTTAAGCAAGAGTAACGAGTCAGAGGTAAGTCTGACTCACTTATGTCCAAAACCTTGTTAGAGATTGATCAAGGCTTATTGTTTTCCGAGGTTTGTAAATGGGCGAATTGTCTGCCCATTTTTTATTGACTACCCAAATTTCTTAACGAGTTTGGTCGTTAAAACGAATCTCTAATCGCATCCGCTAATAAGTCTATTTCCCTTTTCACATCTTCAGTTAGGTCGAAACCAATATTGATCCTAAAACAATCATTGTAGAGTGGTAGCGTGCTAAATAGCTGGCCCAATCGAATATCGATTTTATGTTTCTCAATCAACGCCGTGAATTTTTCGAGGTTGAGTTTTGGGACTTGTAACCACAGTACCATTCCTCCTTGCGGTTGGCTTATGTTAACCCCGATTGGCAAACGCTCGGATAAATAGTTGAGATAAGACTGCCGTAAACTAAGTAGTTTCGTTCTACGGCGCTTTAACTGCTTGGCGTAGTTACCCGATTCAATAAAGTCAGCCACTGCTAGTTGAATAGGCAGTGATACACCAAAGCAAGATGCCGAGTGTTGTTGGCGATAGTTGTCTGTATAGCGACCCGGTAGACACCAACCTAAACGATAACTTGGCGATAGGCTTTTAGAGATCGAACCGCACCAGAGTATGTAGCCATTTGAATCATAATACTTGGCAGGTAACGGAGTGTGTTCTGAATATGAGAGCTCTAAATATACGTCGTCTTCGATCATCGGTACTTGGTAACGATTGGCAAGCTCGGCAAGTTTCTGTTTTTGCTGAGCAGACATAGTAATGCCTTGCGGATTCATATGTGACGTACAAAAGATGCCTGCTTTTACGCTCCCTTGCTGCAAATGTAATTCGAGTTGCGCGAGATCTATTCCTTCATCGATTGATGGGATCTCAACAATGCGCCTTCCCATTTTCCCCAGTAGATCCAATATCCCACTAAAGCATGGAGAGCTGATCGCGATAGCATCGCCAACTTGGGTACATGCTTCAAGGGCAGCCTTAATCGCAGGCATACAGCCAGATGTAATGACAAGGTCTTGAGGGTTGATATGAATTCCCAACTTTGAAAAATGAACGCTCAAAGCATCACACAATGACGGGTCGCCTTGAGTGTGAGGGTAATGATTCAGTCGGCTGCCCAGTCGCTTGCTTGATCGACGGAAGCTACGTTCGAGCTCGAGCAGCGCGGTGTCATCAATCGTCGTGCTGGATATCCCAAGTGGCCCGTTGTAAGGCGAGTGAATAGAGAAGCTTTGGTGTACTTGAGAGACTTTGCTGACAAACTGCGTCCACTCAGGCGTGTTGTGCTTTTTACTTCGCGCAGAAATATAATAGCCTGCTTGTGGGCGAGAGTG